>JAKFUN010000081.1 GCA_021732675.1 Phycisphaerales bacterium | reverse complement strand
TAGGCGGTTTCTACATTGCCGATGTCCTCGGCCCCGAGCTTGCCCGTGTACGCGTGGGGCGGGTTGGTGAGGGCCTCGATCTTCGCAAACAGCGGCATGAAGACATCGGTGTCGTAGTTGCTCCGCTTGTCCTGCAACACGCTCACCAGGCGTTCAAGGCCCATGCCGGTATCGACGTGGCGGGCGGGCAGGGGGCGGAGGCCGCCGCCATCCTCGCGGTTGTACTGAATGAAGACGTTGTTCCAGATCTCCAGCACGTCGGGGTCGCCGGAGTTGACGAGTTCGGGAACGTGCATCCCTCGCGCGGCCGGGCCGATGCGGTCGTAGTGAATCTCGGTGCAGGGGCCGCAGGGACCGGTGTCGCCCATCTCCCAGAAGTTGTCCTTCATGTTGCCGGGCAGGACGTGGGTTTCGGGGAGGAACTTGAGCCACAGCTCGCGCGTCTCGTCGTCGGGTGCGAGGCCAACGCTGGGGTTGCCCTCGAAGTAGGTGGCGTACAGACGATCAGGCGAAAGGCCGAAGACCTGGGTGAGAAGCTCCCACGACCACTCGACGGCCTCCTTCTTGAAGTAGTCGCCGAAGGACCAGTTGCCGAGCATCTCAAAGAACGTGTGGTGGTAGGTGTCCTTGCCCACATCGTCGAGGTCGTTGTGTTTGCCCCCGGCGCGGATGCACTTCTGGCTGTTGGCGGCACGGCGGAGCTTGCCCATGTCGGATGTAGCCGCGGCCTGCCCGAGGAAAATCGGCTTGAACTGGTTCATCCCCGCGTTGGTGAACATGAGGGTCGGGTCATCCAGCGGCACGGCGGGTGAGCTGGGGACAAAGACGTGCTGCTTCTTCACGAAGAAGTCGATGAAGGTGCTGCGGACGGTGTCGACGGACCAACGGGTCATGCAAAGGCTCCGGGGCTATCGCCAGCAAAACCGGGCTGGCGAGGACGGAGTGTAGAAGATGGAACGCGGGCGTTGGCGACGGATCGACCGGGTTTGCGCGCAAAATACGGGATGTTCGCCAGGGCGGGGTCCGGGAGAGTTGCCGCGGGAGTGGCGCGGGCGAATCCTGAGCGGGGGTTGAGTCGCGGGGTTGGATTCCTCCCGGGGCTGTCGCTACCATGCCGACCAAGAACCGGCGGCCGCCAACGCGGCCTTTCGGCGAGCGGTACAATGCAGAGTTCACGCCTGGAGAGGTGGCCGAGCGGCTGAAGGCGATAGTTTGCTAAACTGTTGTACGGATTAAAGTCTGTACCGGGGGTTCGAATCCCCCCCTCTCCGCTTTATCTGTTCTTCGCGGTCTTGCGCGCCAACGCCCGCCAGATCGCTTCCCGCACCGGGTCCGCCCAGTTCCACAACTGCCGCATCCACAATCAGTTGCCAAGCCTCTCGCGGCACCCACTTGAGCCGACGATCCCGCAGGGTCAGGTTCGAGCCGACGGAATTGAACATCTTGAGCCGTTCGGCGGGATTTTCATTCTCAGAGGTGTAAGTAGCTTGAAGAGAGGTCTTTACGACTGTCCTCAACGGTTCGAGCCGATCGAAGCCCTGCTGCTGACTTTCTTCGAGCTTTTCTTGGATTTGGCGTCGTTGGGCGGTGAGCGCGTTCTTCGTGGACCGGAACTCGTCGATCGAGATAGCGTTATCCAGATAGACTTCCATGAGCCGCCGTTGGCGATCATCGCACTGTGCGATCTCTTGGCGGAAGCGCTCGCGACGTTCGTGCTCGGCGTGTTCGTATTCGGCGGCCAGTTGGTCGAAGCCCGCCAAGATCTCCTTGGCGGTTTTCTCCGAGATTGCCGCGAGCTTGAGCGATGCTTTGACTTGTTGGTCCAGTGCTTCCTGCCGCATGAACGGCTGCGAGCACGGGCCCTTTTTTTTGGTGCATCGCAAATAAATGTGGCCTTTTTGGCGCTCCATCGTGATCATGCCGCCGCACTCACCGCAGTGGATAAGGCCGCGGTACAGGAATGGCTGGGAGCCCTTCGACTTAGCGCGGCCTTTTTCGAGCATGGTGAGGCGGCAGCGATCGAAAAGTTCTTTGGTCACCAGCGGCTGGTGTTTGCCCTCATAAAACTCCCCGTTGTACCGCATCAGCCCGTAGTAGATGGGGTTGGTGAGCGCGTGCTGGATGCGGGAGATTGAAAGGAGTTTGCCACGGGTACCCACCAGGCCGCGTTCAATGAAATGCTTTCGCAAGTCGTAGAGGCTGTACAAGCCAGTGGCGTAGAGCTCGAACATCTCGCGGATGAGCGGGCTTTGCATCGGGTCGGGCACGATGGTCCGCGTCCTACGGTCGTTGACGTACCCGACCGGTGCCACCTGCGGCCATAGCCCGTTCTTGATTTTCTGGCGTTTCCCGCGCATGACGTTCTCGCCGAGATTGTCCGAGTAGTACTTGGACTGGGTGAGCGAGATGCCCAGCATGAACTTGCCGGTGGCGCTTCGATCGAACTTGTAGGTTGGGAACTTCAGGTCTTTGAGCGCCCCGGTGTCGATCAGGTAGATGATGGTGCCACCGTCGATCGCGTTCCGCGCGAGTCGATCGGGGTTCCACGCAAGGATGCCCTGGGCTTCGCCCTCTTTGATCCGCTCGATCATCGCGCTAAAGACCGGGCGTCCGGGAGCTTTCGCGCTTTGCTTCTCGATGAGCTCTTCGACGACGGTTAGCTTTTCGCGCTGGGCCATCTCGCGGACCTCCGTGAGTTGATCGCCGATCGAGCGAATCTGACGGGAGTGATCGTCGGTGGATTTGCGAGCGTAGATAAAATACTTCATCGGCGTGTTCATGGCTGCACTCTCCCGGAAGGTTTGGGGAACTCGCGCGGGCGAATGCGCGACGCGGAGCGTCGCTTGGTGCCCTTCGGGCAACGCCCGCTTCACGCTGAGAATTCTAGAGTCCAATGCCACAGGGATCGACATGCGGGAATTTCAACGCGCGAATCCGCGGAAATGCAAGCTCAAAGGCAACGTGCGGCCCGGTGTCCCGCAACGCGGGACTGCGTGCCGCACTTACACGAACCTGACCCAGCGGGATCGTCGGCTTTGGTGGGTGCCGCGAGACAGGGGAGCAAAGGCTGGCTTGGCAACTGATTGTGGATGCGGCAGTTGTGGAACTGGGCGGACCCGGTGCGGGAAGCGATCTGGCGGGCGTTGGCGCGCAAGACCGCGAAGAACAGATAAAGCGGAAATCACTCTCCACTGCTCGAACGATTCTCGCAGCGGAGGCCTCAGGACGCCAAGGTGGGTAAGCCCCCTTGGCCATGTTCGCCGCAAGCAAAAAGAACACTTCGGCGAACGCTTAGGGGAGATGTCTGGTGCTGATTTTTTGCGTTTGGTGACCAGTTTCCCAGACACCCCCTCGACTCGAATCCTCCACGCTCGTTCGGGGCGGGCGACGCGGAGCGTCGTTTTTGAAGCCGCTGCCCGGCAAGAACTAGGGCTGCCGCATTGAACCTTTCAAGTCACCCGGAAGAGTTACAGCCGGGAGAATACCTGAGTGGGATTCAATCTTGCTGCATGTACAACTCACTCTGATCGCAGCCAGGAGATCAGAGTGCACAGTTGACGAAACGCTGCGTAATGGAATCTCAGCTCGAAGGCCCCTTGCGCTTGCCCGCAGGATTTTAGTCGCGTGCGCGACATGCCAAGCCTGCCTTCCGTCAAGTGCAAGGGGCATCACCGGTGTTCGCGGAGGATACGTGAATGCGAAGTTGCTCGCTTGAGATGGATCACCACGGTGAAACCAACATCCGGTGCGGGAACTCGCTGTCGGTTTAGCTCCACGGATCAGCCCGAGGGAGAAGGGGTTTCCGCCATCTCATCGGCCGAGCGCCGCACGCCTTTGATCCAGTCCGCCGCCCGCTGGGCTTGGCCACCCGCCGCGATGACCAGCGTGTGATCCTTCTGGAGCTTGCCCAGCCAGCCGCTGATGTAGGCCGCCGAGTTGTCGATCACGGCGGGCTCCAGCCCGCAATCCCCGCACAGGAACGCCGCCGTCATTTCAGCGACGAGTTCTTCGCGCGAGTAGTCCGGCGAACCGAAGGGCTTTGGGTCTGTGTCCAGTCCGCGTGCCAGCCGCGAACTGTGCCCGGTCGAGTGGCCGAGTTCATGGAACAGGGTTGCGTAGTACGCCGCCGGCGACACAAATCTCTCGGGCGGCGGCATTGTCACGGTGTCCAGCTTGGGGCGGTAGTAGGCCTGCGTGCCGAGGTGCTCGACGGTTGGTCCTGCGTCGTACCCGGCAACCAGGCGCTCGGCCGATTCAATCTTCTCGAAGGTGCTGGGTGGGCTGGGAGGTTTCTCGGGAGCTTCGATGCCGTCGCATTGCTCGACGTTGAAGACGTTGTAGTAGCGAAGCACCGGAACTTCTTTGACCTCACCGGTCTGGCGGTCCTTCACTTCGTATGGCTTCCAGAAGATCACCAGCGAGGCCTTCTGCCCCTTCTTGACCTGGCCGCCCCGCTCTTTGGCCTGCTGATACGTCAGCCAGTACGCCGAGCCGTAGCCCTGCATGTACCCCGTGATGGCCAGCAGAAAGACGTTGGCGCCGCGATACGGCTTGCCGGTGTTGAGGTTCATGGGATAGCCCGCCTGTCCTCCCGCGAGAACAGGAGATCTCCACGGCACGACGCCGCGTTCGAGTGCTTCAATGATCGCCGCCGTTACGCGGCTATAGATGCTGGACGTGATGGATTCGCCCGCATCGCTCCGGCCGAAACGCACTGAGGACCTTGCCCCAGCGGGGCTGGGATCCTGGTGCATGGGGGTGATTGAACGGAAATCTCCGTGCGTGTCAAGTTCGACAAGCCCGCGTGAACGAGGTACCTTCTCGACAAACCGGCACGGACGGACAGTAACGAAAAGCCCCCAATGCTCAGGCTGTGGGCGACGTTCCTCAAAAGGCACCTCGCAGAATGAAGAAGAAGGATTGGAAGACACGGGCTGGGAGCCCGTGCCACGAGATTGGGAAGCTCATTCTTTGGGGTGATCTAAGGCAGCCGCCGTGCAAAACAAAACCGCCCCACCGGGGTTCAGCCGGCGGGGCGCAGGAGATAGCGTACCAGACACAGCGATCCTACTGGTTCGGGCAGCGACCGCTCGCGACGTAGTTGACGAGCGCATCAATATCGCCCTGATCGGCGTTTCCATCACCGTTGAAGTCCGGATTGGCGTACGGATGCCCCAGGATGGGAACTCCCGAAATCAAACTAATGAGCGCGTCGATATCGCCTTGATCGACATTGCCGTCTGCCAAGTAGTCTGGATCGCAACGATCCGGGTGACACTCGTCGATCTGCCCATCTGTCGGGAAGATGTCGACCAGAAAGCTGCCCCCATTCGCATCGAGTTGACGAGCGATTTCGCAACCGTCGGGAATGGAGTTGACGTTGCAGTCACTGAGGATCGAGAAGCGCACCTCGAAATCTGCGACCGGTTCCGAGGGAGAAACGTCTGAGTCAACCACCAGGCCGCCGGCGTTGCGGTTCGGACGCAGGATGTAGGTCCCTTCCATCAGGGAGTTTGTGTCCGAAGTCAGGCCAGAGATCGCGATCATCGAGGACCGTCCTGCCTGCGTTGACCGCCGCACTTCGATGTTCAGCATCTTTGCGTACGGGTTGGGGGTGGAGCTAGTCGAGTTGGTTGGGTCCACGTTGCTATCGTACTTCCACACATACAACGGATCGGCGTTGGAGGAATCCATCCGAACCCACATCGGAAGTTCGATGAAGAGCGTGCCGGGCACGATCGACTGGCCGCCCGAGCTGGACAAGGAGACATTGCTCCCGGCCGGACTGGTGTGGCAGAATGCGGAACCCAAGAACATCTGGCCAGGGTTGGCGAAGTCAACGCCCTTGAATGTCGGTTCCCCGCCGATCGGGTTAATCATGCACTCCGGATCGGGATTGTCCGGATACGCCCCGTCTGCGTGATCCACGGGCGTGAGAATCGAGGTTCCATGCGGTACGGTGGCCAGAATCGCGTCCTGGGCTTCGCTGGAACCGTCCCTCACAGTCGTAGGTCGCGGCACGTACACGTTGTCGGTGTAGTTATCGTACGCGCACAGCGGGATCACCTGAACAAGGTCAAGCGACGTATCCAACGAGGTGCAGAGCCCAGAAGGCATAACTTGCACGATTTTGAGCAGCATCTGGCTTCGGGTGTTTGTGCCCGTACCTGTGCTCAGGGTGTACTGAGCCGTAAGGACGTCTTCTGGTGTGTCAGAGTTCGGAATGAACTGCGGCTCTTTGAGCAGGTACGTCCGCCGTGTCTTGGTAGACAAGTGATAGACACTTGGGTTTCCCGGGTTCGGGTCCGAGGTCTGGAGCTCCCGCAGGGGCGCCGTAAAGATCGGCGCGTTGTGATCATCCAAAGGTTCGAGCGGAAGGATGTCCCACCTACCCAGGGCGTAGTTGTACACCTCGACCATCAAAGAAACGGGAAGCCCATCTGAACCTTGCGTCGAATACCCGGCCGAGGTCTCGATGTTGACCTCGTAGGAACCTGCAAGCTGACGCAAGTCGGGATCGCCGTCTGGAATGGGGTTTCCCTGCTCGTTTGTAGGTGTTCCAGGAGCAACTGAACGAAGCACGGTCGGGTTGTTGTGCAAAGGCAGCGGGCCGCAGGTACCGGCCCAGGGATAAGGGAAGAGCGTGACCGAGACTTCAGTGCGGGTCATGCGGCCGCTTGGAGCATCGTGCCCAGGGTCGGCCACAATCGGTTGCGTGGATGTATTGTTGGCGGTGTAGTCGGTCGGATCGGGATTGGTTCCCCAGATCTTCCGCAAAGTGAAATTCAGGCGGTCCGCATCGTGTGGATTGTTGGGACCACTCTCCGAAATAGATCCAGTCAATGCATTGTAGTCGGTGACAAGGGACGTAAACACCTCGTCGCGCTGCTGGGCCGAGCGGAACCACAAGGTTCCCCAGGTGAGAGTGTTGGGCACGCCTTCTTGAGCCGGGCTCATGAATATCGCCCATTCAGGAGATGCCTTCGCGCGCAACATCGCCATGCAAGAGCGAATCCGGGCGGACCAGCGCCGCGTCCACTCCACAATCAGCTCATCGGCACTGACGCCGGTGGGCAACTCCTGCCACATCCAGGGGAGAAGTTGGGACTCGTGATTGCCAGTCTTGACGCCCGTCGTGGTGAGGTGATCGCTGTTGATGCTCGACTCCGCGGTATGGCGGAATCCCAGCATGTTCTGGAAGAGCACCGATTCCCGCCAGCGGAAATAGTCGTGTGTACCCTGCGTGGGCTGTGCGGCGACCGCGGGTGACACTTGGGCCCAAGAAGGAAGTGACGGGTTTTCCATGCGGGCACCGCGGCGGTCAGCGAGCCCGCTGACATTGTTATAGTAGAAGTAGCCCAAGCCCTCGTGAAAATAGAACTCGGGCGAGTCCATCACCCGCTCCGCAATCCGTCCTTGCGTGCCCTGAATCGTCGCGGGCAAGAAGCCCCAGCGGCGCTGGACGCCGTTGCTGTCCACTGCCCCGCCCGTCTTCCACAAGTAGTCTGAACCCGCCGTCCAGAAAATGCCTCGAGGCAGATTCTCCGTCAACGCCGCGGTATCGTTGCTGTGGTGATCAAGGTCGCGATCCGGGTAGTCCGGGGTGGGGAGCGATCCAATGTCATGCACCGTGGCGGAGTTGTCCACCTTGCTGTCGACTGTGGTGAACTGGTAGTTCACCATGCGTGCGTTGGGAAACGCCTGGTTCAAGGGGTCAAAGATTGCGTTTTCCCATACCTGTGCCTCGGCCTTGTTGCACACACTTTGCCACCAGAGGATCACAGGCCGAATCTTGTCTTCTTCCGGATAGTGACCACCGCGGGAGGGGTCGAACAACAAATCCGAGAGGTCGGATTGCGCCAGCGGCCAGTGAACCGGGTCGGCGTGAAGCGCGGCCTCCGCCAAATACATTTGCTCCAGCGTTTGCCCGCCGGTCGAAGCGGCCGAGAACCCAGAGGCATTGGGGTTGTTCAGCTCAGAATCGCTCGGGGGCTCGCAGGATTCCATCCCGGGGAGCCAGGCACTTTGAACTGGCGCCAGATAGAAACTTCCGAACCATTCGACAGGGTGACCTTAGCCTGTTCGGTCGTGAGGTACCAGAGCATGAAAATCTGGTTGTTGCCGCTGGGGATCTGGATTATGTGGCTCGCTTCTTCATCGAAGTAGAACGAGGGAGTGCCGCCGCGCACGCTGGTGGCCCCGGCGGGATCGGTGTCGATATCGTGGCGCAGCTGACTAGCCCACTCGATCATGTACTGCCGAAGAGGCGATGCGGCGGTGGCGTTGAGCAGGAAGGGGTGACGGTACGTGCGATTGTCAGGAACACCGCTTGGATCGGGATTTGGGAATCCCAGGGTGCCTGTAGGGCGACCGCGTTTGTCGTCGTAGATTCCGGGCAACCTGTCGTTCGGTACGAAGAAAGTGCGGCGGGTGCCCCAGGTGTTGCCGCGCGCCGTCGCTGAGCTGTCATTGCCTCCGGGCAGGTCGATGCCGACGTTCCGGATAAAGACGGCCATATTGTCATTGGTGACCCAGCCGCCGTTGACGTCGTTCACCAGCCCCTGGAACAAGGCGTGCGCGGCGGTTTGAGCCGTGAAAGGCACGGGGCAGTGGTCAGGGCACGATCCGGTTCCGTTCAAGTCAGCCTCTGGGTGTTCATCACCGCTGGCGTCCCATGTCAGGGGGACTGTTTTCGTTGGGTCGCGAAGATTGTGGCTGAAGTTGGTAACCGTGCCGGACGAAGCCCAGGTCGTGAGGCGCGCCTTCTCCGGCGGGGAGAGCTGCCCCAGTGATTGCCCCGCACACATCAGCAGTGTTCCGATAAGTATTGTGTTACGACAATGAAACAACTTCCACGCTCCTTTCAAAGCAAGGACCGCCAGCCAAACTTGGCCTGAACGGACACGCGCCGTTCAGGCTGGTATCAAGATCGCTTCCGCCGACTCGCTGCCATCAAACCGACGAACATGCAGGTCACGCCTGTGGGTGTAGGGACCGTGACGATGTAGCCGTAGGATGCGCTTCGATCCGCAACTACGGTCGTCACGCCGAACGTTCTTCCGTCCGGCGTGACCGTGGCGCTAAATATCGACTGTCCCGCCGGCAGACTCACGCCGTACGAGGCGAAGTAGGAACTCAGCAGTTCCGTGCCGCGAGTGGGGGTCCAGATGAAGGCGG
>JAKFUN010000171.1 GCA_021732675.1 Phycisphaerales bacterium | reverse complement strand
GATGTTGGCGCGAGCGGTGACGATTGTCTCTATCGCGTGCTGGCCTTCCAGTTGACCAACCCGTTTGACAAGGCGATCACGCTGAGCAGCGGGAGCATCCAGGGGACGCCGAATGCGACCACGGGAGGGGCGGCCGAGCAGGAGATCAGCCAGTATCTCGACTGGCGCGGAGCGAGCCCGCCGCTGCCGCTGGACCGGGATGAGTCGTTCTACTACATCACCTATGGCGACAAGACCTTTAAGCTGGTGTCGATGGAGCAGCCGGTCTTTGTGCAGCCCCCGCAGCAGCTTGCGTTGCAGGCGCAGGGGCTGCCCGCCCGGACCGGTACCAACCCGGGGTGGTATGTCGGGTTCAGCGATCCGGTGGGGCAGGAAATGGTGACGATGGTGCCCATCACCATCCAGCCGGGCAAGTCGGTGGTGTTGTGTGCGCTCAGCCGCGTGCTGCCTTCGCGCGTTGCCCGGGTGGCGGCGCCCTTCGCGGCCAACGCCACGCCCGCGCTACGGCCGATCCCAACCGACGCGCTCCCGCTCATTTCCCGCGCGCTGGGCTATGAGGATTCGGACGTCTCGGTCTACGTCATTCCTCAGGTGGACACGACCACCTGGACCATGCGGGACCCGACCGCGCCCAACAGCGTCGGCTCCACCAGCATCTATCTCGAGCAGTTCCCGCCCACGGGCTCCAACCCCAGCGCACTGCTCTACCGCGCTGTGCGAGAGGACACCTCCAACGGGGGCGAAGCCAGCACCAAGACCAGCGGCGGAGGCGACAACCCCAACATCGGCTCGGGCAAGATGTTCTGGGATGGCACTGCCCCCCTCACTTTCGCGACCGGCAAGACCTACCCAAAGAACAACCCCGCCAACGACCAGTTGGTGGACCGCTTCATCCCGCCCACGGGCTTTGAGATCAATCGCAAGCTGCCCACCGGCCAGAACTTCATCGAGAACACCCGTGGGGGAGTCGACAACGCCAGCAGCGACGGCTTCGCCATCATGCTGTGGGCCTTCGCGACGAGGCCTCAGTCTCAGACCGGCGCGTTGCCCCCGGGGGCACTGCCGGGGTACTGCCTCCAGCCCAAGTACGTCGACAACTGGAACTTCGTGAAGACGGACCAGTTCCCCAGCTCCGGCAGCCCGCGTCTGCGCAAGTCCGACTTTGTCGGCAACCCGCAGGGAACCTTCGCCGGCGCCAGCCAGCGGTTCACGACGTTCTACTCGAACATGAAGCAGAGCACGCCTCCCCTGCTGGTGGATCGTGATCTGGGCACGCCCCCGACCAAGGCCAGAACCGGCGTTCCGTTTGTGGGCAACGGCGTGCGTCGGCCTAACACAACCATCGAGGAGACGGCTCAGAACGCGTACAACGCCAACGTGCCGGTGGTCTTCACCTCCGGCACCGGGGCCGGGCTGACGGCTAGCCGCACCGGGCTGACCGCTGCCAATCAGGTTTCGACCCTTCGCCTGGCCGACCTGCTGCTGCCCCTGGGCTTTGGCCCGGAGTTCACGCCCTACGACAAAGGCGGGACGGTCTATGACCTTTCGATCGCAGATCAGGCAAGGGTGGCCTGGACCACCTTGGGCGAAGCCGCGGCCATGGCCATGGGCTACGACGTTCTGACGCCCCCGACGCCGATCTCCCGCCCCGATCCGGCGTTCCTCTTCGCGCCGCGACAGGTGGGGACAAGCACCACCCTGATCTTTGATCGCGGAGCGCTGCGGACCGACGACTATGTGCCATTTGTGGACAGCAACACCGACGGGCTCTTCGCGCCCAGCGCCACGGAGTATCGCGCGGGGCTCGAACTGCCCTTGGCGTACAACGTGCTGGACCAGTTTGTCGTCACCCCGGCCGGGGCCCAGGCCCGTGATCGGGCGATTCCTGGGCTGGTGAATGTCAACACGGCATCGATGGCCGTGCTGCGGGTGGTGCCCGGGTTGGCGCCGCTGCCGTTTGAGGTCTTCCCCACGAACGACACCACGACGCCAACCAAGAATCTGTGGTGGCGGTCTTCGGTCGGGGCGACCTCGGTCGAGAAGCCCCCGGCGGGGCTGATGTTCGACCGCACGACCAGCGTGGCAGGGGCCGCGCCGGACATCGCAACGACCATCGCGGCCTATCGCGACAAGATGGACATGATCCGGCGTGCCGGCAGCGCCGGACCCAGCACGAGCGGGTATCCGGCACCCGGCTTTGTGAGCTTTGCAGATGAGGCCACTTCGGGCGGGGCGAGGCTGAACCCGGCGGTGGATCTGAACAGCCGCTCGGGCGCGAACAGTTACGCATCGCTCTCGGGACGGACCACGCAGAACCAGATTGGATGGACGCGCCCAGGCGCCTCAGGTACGGCGGCGGTTGCAACGGGCATCTCCGAGCTCCCCGGGCTGCGCAGCGTCGGCGAGATCCTGGGAGCTCGCAACTGGGACCCCACCACGCCGGCGACGCGCGCCGATCCGTACAACATCGACTTCATGGCCTTCGACGGTGGCACGACGGGTAGATTGAACAGCGCCCCCGGCTTCGAGACCGGCGCCCCGACCGACCTGAGTTCGTACGCGACGTACGCAGCCAAGGCCCGGCCGACCGCCACCCGCGAGCGCCTCGCGATGGCCAACGTCGCCCTCAACAGCCTCTCTACCCGAAGCGACTACTTCGCGGTTTGGTTCCTCGTGAATGGCTACTCGCGGGCCGACGTTTCGGGTCTGAGCGACAACGACCCCCTGATCCCCAGCATCCAGCGCCGGTTCCTGATGGTCCTGGACCGTTCCAACGTCACCCGCGCCGGCGACAAGCCCAAGGTGCTCCTGTTCAAGGAACTGCCCGTCCGCGAGCAGTACCCGAAGACTCCTTAAGAGCGAATGCTCGGCCGGCCCACGCCCGACCGACGCCGGCCCAACCCCTGTCAGCTACCCCCCCTCGCATTGGGCTCGTGCCCGTGCGGGGGGTTTTTCATTGTCGGGGGCAGGGCGAGAACGCGCCCTATAGTCATCCGCGCCGCGGCAACGTGAGCGCGATTCGCAGGGTGTAGCTCAGCTTGGTAGAGCGTGTGGTTTGGGTCCACAAGGCCGCAGGTTCGAATCCTGTCACCCTGATTGCAAATATCTAAAGTACAGGTGTTTACGTTATGGCCCGCCGCCCAACCAAAGCGCCACCCCCGGTTTCGCAACATTTTCACAGCACCCCGCCACTCCCCACTCTACTGCAGACGTCGATCTTGATTTGGTCTCCCCCCCGGTCCAGCGTAATGGCTACGTTGAGCAGGTCATCACGACGTATGGCAAGGCCAAAGCCGCCAAGCCATCGCGGGCGGGACGCACCAAGAGAAACACCGCATGAGCATTCCTCCCACCGAATCCGCCTCGCGATCTGCCGAGTCTCCCGAGTTGATGGCGGCCCTGTCGCGGATTGAATCCAAGCTCGCCTACATCGAGTACGACATCGCGCGTCGCCGCCACCTGCCTCCGATTTCAGTGTGGCGCATTGGCTGGGGCGTGGCGATGGGGCTCTTCATCGCGGCCGTCATCTCCACCCTCGTCACGTGGCTGATCGGCATTCTGCTGGGCTTTGGCGTGCTGGCCACACTCAAAGCCCTGACCGGTCTGCAGGCCGTTGTTGGAGCACTCGCATGCACCGCATGATTCTCACAACATCCGCCCTGGTGCTGCTCACCGCCCTCGCCGGCTGCGCCATCTCCCCCAGCGGCAGCCAGATCGAGCAAATGAGCTGCGGCGATCTGGAGAAGTCATATCGAAGCTGGGGCACATACTACATCCACGGACAAGACGAGACCCGCGACAAGCTCCGGCGTCGCTTTTTGGCCGAGTGCTGCCAGTGGCCCAAGCACATTCGAGACTACGTCGCCCAGAACCAGATCCGCGAGGGGATAGATTAAGAGATGGTGTGGTGGTCGTGGGGACCACCGCTGAGCATCCACAGCTCGAACGGCCCGCTGGGCTCATCCGACATCTGGGAGTGGTCAATCGGGGGCCGAACGATCCCAACCGCCAGCTTCCGCAATGGCTACCTGGTCTGGTGGCAGTCCCCCTAAATCCCACCCCGCGCCCGCCAAGGGGAAAAGGTTCACCGCACACGAGCCCAAAATCACCCGTAAATACCTCAAAATGTCCCGTTTTATCCCACCAACCAATCAAACGCAGACAAACATTACTACTTGCAAATAAACGACCTAGGTAAATACATACCAAAGACCGCCTTTGGGGGGTCCACAAGGCCGCAGGTTCGAATCCTGTCACCCTGATTTCGTTTCGGCAGTTTGAACTCGGAATGCTGGCACTTGCGAGTACTATTGGCACATGGCCGAGCATCTATCACGCGCCCAAAGCTCTCCCGCTCCGTCAAACTTTACGCCCGCTAAGCGGCGCAGGGCCGGGGAGCTTCTGAATCGCATGACCGCGCTTGATCATGCCGGCGAATCGCTCGCCGTCGATGCTGCCCGTGAACAGTTGCGCAAGCAAGCAAAGTCGATGGGCATGCGGCTGGTGAGTTTCACCGTCACCGAGAAGCCGATCCCCGATCCGTCGCTGGAGGCGCTCCCCCGGGCGGACCACGAACGCATCGCCGTCATTTCTCGCGACATGCGCACTCGCCCGCAAGAGCACTTGGCCGAACTGAAGCGACTTGTCGCGAAGTATCCGCACATCCCGATGCTCCGCAACCACTTCGCCGGCGCGTTGGAAGCCGCAGGTCAGCGAGGTCGAGCTGCCGAGGTCGTTGCAGAGACCGCACGAGAGTTTCCGACCTACTTCTTTGCTTTCTGCAACCATGTCATGCTGCTCGTCGCTGAGGGCAAAATCGAAGAGGCTCGCACTCTAGTCGAAGGCGGCCCCCGCGGCCCCGTCTTCACGCTCACCGACTTCGATCCGACGCGCGAAACATTTCACATCAGCGAAGCGATTTCGCACGCGGCGATGGTCGGGCATTACATGCTCGCCACGGGTAGGCTCGACGCCGCGAAGGTCCAACTGGAAATGCTCCAGGAGACCGCGCCCAATAGCCCGCAGTTTCGGAGTCTTGCCAGGGCGATGGGCCAAACCCATGACGATCTGGTCGGCTTATCGGCTGCGCTCCTGCGAATGGCGGCCGACCACCAGCGCCGTAGCGAACGCCGCAAAGCACGGGCCGAGAAGAAGCCGGGGCGAACAACGCGTGCGAAGCCACAAAGCGACGCGGGCATTCCCAAGGTTCGGGCCCCGCATTCCTCCGCAACATCGGGCGATGCCGGTGCCGGCCTCTTCCAGGCGTGACGTACGGTGCTGACTACGTCACCATGGCAACGCCATGCATGGCCACACGGGCAGGGAGAGCGCGAAGTTGTCGCGGTTGCAGCACTATCAAAGCCCGGATCCCGGGCACCCTTGCCCTAACGCCCGCCAAGAAAAGTTCTATTGGCGTACCGTCACCCTGATTGCTTTTTCGAGTGAGGCTTGCGTGCAGCGGGACGACTCCGGGCGCGTTTCGCCGCGGTTGTGACACGAATGACGACGGATCCTCGACCGGTCTCCGCGAACGGAACTCGGTTGTGGGCGATCGCCTCGTCCAGCAGGCTCGCGACCCCCGGACGCGTGAGGGTGGACGCGGCCTCCAACAAAATCCATCGGGTCTGGGCAGACCCATGCAGCAGCTTCTCCGGATCCGGCAGGCTTTTGCCCTGATTGAAGTAGAGCTTCACGCCCTCGGCGCTGGCGCGGATGGCGAGCACACCCTCGTACCCGTGTCCGCGAGGCGAGAAACTGATCACCACGCAGTCGCGATATTCATACACCACCTCATGGGCAGCGGGGAGGCGCTTGCGAAGCGATCGCCGAACCGCGGCTACCAATCGAAGACCCTCGGGCGCGAACTTGCCGACCAGCGCTCGCAGCGCCGCTTCCGCCGCTCGTCGCTCGGATGTTGATTGGGCCACCGGCTGTGAAGTACTCATGAATCTTGGCTCCGACTGATACGGATCGCCGGTGAAACTCAGGCCTCTTGGGTGGCCCGGCGGCCCCCGCCGGTCTTCGGAATCATCTGGCTTCTTGCCGGCCTTGACCCGAGCGTCAATGGCGAGCCGCAGCATAACCGAACCCGCCAACGCGCGTCAGACGAGCAACGGTGCGCGAACCGTCGCTTCCTTTTCGGCTCCCTTCGGTTCCTCGCGGCTGTGGAGATCGATCTCGCATGCGCCAGCGTTGGAGCGCCACACGGATCCGGCCGGCGGAAGAAAGTCGGCAAGCCAGCGAGCGTAAGAAACACGCACCCCGACCTGACACTACAAATGTGAGCTGTTGAGCGCCTGCTCCAGGTCGCGCCAGATGTCTTCGACGTCTTCGCACCCGACGCTCATGCGGAGCAGCCCCGCCGGAAGATGTTCCTGCCCTGGTACCGCCGCACGCCGCTCGAGTGTCGACTCTACAGCGCCGAGGCTGGTTGCGTGACGCACAATCCTAAGGGTGCGGCACACGGCGTCCGCCCGCGGCGCATCTCCCTTAACTTCGAAGGTCACCACTCCGCTATAGCCTCGCATGAACGTCGAAGCCAGCGTGTGTGCCGGGTGCGAAGTCAAGCCCGGATAGCGGACCGAATGCACCTGGCGATGCTCGCTCAATCGCTTCGCGATCGTGAGCGCGCTCGCCTGGCTCGCGGCAACCCGGAGCGACATCGTCCGGAGCCCGCGCAGGGCGAGAAACATCTCCAACGTGCCTGGAGTCCCGCCATACAGCTCACGCGCCCTTCGCAGTTCGTGCGCCAGGCTGGCCGTTCGCGCGATCGCAACGCCCCCGAGCAGGTCAGAGTGCCCGCCCATGTACTTGGTCGCCGAGTGCATCACCGCGTCAGCCCCCATGGCGAGCGGGCTTTGATTCAGAGGCGTTGCAATCGTGTTGTCCACGACCAGAAGCGACCCTGGTTTCCTTGGAGCCGCGCAGATGCGAGGCAGGTCCGCAATGTCCAACAACGGATTGGTGGGCGACTCCAGCCAAACAAGGTCGGCATTCAGCGCGTGCGTGATCCATGCTTGGGTGTCGATGACAGGCAGGCGACGACACGTCCAGCCGCGGCGGGCCACGCCCTGTTCCACCAGCCCCACGACCCCGGCGTAGCAGTCCGTAGGCAAGACGATGGAAGCCCCTACACCCAGCGCGCCGATCAGTGCCGCCGCCGCTGCCATCCCCGAGGCAAACGCTACCGCCGTGCCCCCTTCGAGCCCGCCAACGACGGTTTCAAACGCCTCCCAGGCCGGAGTCGCATCATCACGCGAATAGGCCCGGGCTGAACCCAAAATGAAGTTTGAAGCGGGCACCAGCGGCACGTTGAGAGGTTCTCCCGGGTCCGTCGGACGCCCCGCGGCCACCAGCCAGGTAGCCGGAGAGATCGAAGTGCCTAAGTGCTCCACCTGTTGCGATCGGTGCATGCCAGCATGGTATCTCGACTCCGGACTTTCACCGGGGAGTTCGCGATCGGAGGGGTTGTCGCGGGTCCTTAGCTGGCTCGCAGACGCGCCGCCGTTACACTGGCACCACGGCTTGGTATTCTCTGGCACCGGCCCGGCGCCACGCGGCCGCGATCCGTCGACACAGGAGCACACGATGAAGTGGTTGATTCCCGTCGGACTGATCCTTCTCCTTGGCGCCTGCGCCTCGACCCCTACCCCCGCGACCAACTCGGCACCAGGAGATTCTGCCATGAAGCTCGGAAACTTCTCCGTCAGTCTTGCGGTCAAGGACATCGCCGCGTCCCGCGCGTTCTACGAAAAGCTTGGCTTCGTGGTGGTTGGGGGAGACCAGGCAAAAAACTGGCTCGTCTTGAAAAATGAAGAAACCAAGATCGGCCTCTTTCAGGGCATGTTCCCGCGCAACACCCTGACCTTCAACCCCGGCTGGGACAGCAATAAGGCCACGCTGCCCCAGTTTGAGGACGTGCGCGAGATTCAGAAGTCCCTCAAGGCCCGCGGGCTTTCCCCCGAGCCCGCGGCTGACGAGGCCTCGACCGGCCCCGCCTACTTCATGCTCACCGACCCAGACGGCAATCCGGTCCTCTTCGATCAGCACGTGAACCGACCCAAGCGCTAATCAGTGGTTGCTGATTGGGCCGTCGCCACAACCGCCACCCAGCGCCACCCGCTTGGCTTCGCAGTCTTACTTCTGCTTGGGCGGCTTGGCCGGAACCATCTTGGCTGGCTTGGCCAAAAAGCCCAGACCCACTGCCTTCTTGACCGGGTTGAGCACCTTGTCCTTGGTCGCCATTTTCGCCCTCATGGCGGTGGGGTCGATCCCCCTCTCTCCCTCGTAGTGCTGCCCGCCCATGCCAGACTTGAATCCGCCCGGAGGAGCGGCGACCGGAGTCTTCTTGACCACCCCCGGCGGCTTCTGGGCCAAAAACTTCTGAAGCGCCATACCCGCCTCTTGCTGTGCCTTGCCCTCTTCCGGCGTCGCTTTCGTGGGCTTGGGCGTGACGGTCTTGGGCTTGCCGAACGGGTTTGGGAGCTTGGACATGGGTGATCCTTCTGGGCTGGGGGGGCCTGCGGGCCTGTCGCCGCGATCAACCGGCGTTCACCCCGACGCCATTGGAGACTATCGCCGGCGCGCGTGGTCTGCAAGCCCTTCAGGCCTGCGAAGGCGAAGGCGCGAGACAAGTTTCGGCGACCCCGCGGCTGAGGGTCTGACTCGTCTTGTCGCTCGCAAACGCTCGCCACACGTCTATAGATCCGCTCTCTCTGGAGCCCATCATGCAAGATGCCAGCGGATGTGTGTTGGCCAGTGCCGGGGCCGCGGCTGGAATCGTCTCGATCAGTCCGCCCGTTCTCTTCTTTTTTCTTGGCGTCTTCGCCGTCTTGGTGAGATCCAAGATCGTCATCCCCAAGGCGGCCACCAAGCTGCTTTCGCTCTACCTCTTGTGGGCGATCGGCTTCAAGGGTGGGGTCGAGCTGGTGGCCAGCGGCTTTAGCGTGGAGGCGATGAAGGTCGTCGCTTTGGCCCTGGGGCTCAGCGTCATCGCGCCGACCTGGGCCTATTTCGCCCTGCGCCGCATCGTGGCGCCCCGCAACGCCGCCGCCCTCGCGGCCTGTTATGGCTCGGTCAGCGTCGTCACCTTTCTCACCGCCTGCGCGTTTCTTGAACAGCACGGCACCCCCTTCAGCGGGCACATGGTGGCGGTGATGGCCCTGATGGAATCGCCAGCGATCGTCCTCGCGCTGGTGTTGCTCAGCCGCGACCAACGCGCCGACGCCGAAAACACCGAGGCGGGCAAGATCCGGCAAGGTCCGCGGGGTTCGGGGGGGCTGGGGCT
>JAKFUN010000120.1 GCA_021732675.1 Phycisphaerales bacterium | reverse complement strand
CTTCCTCGCGAAACTCGTCCTTGGCCTTGTCCTGGCTGAGGGCCAGCACCAGGCTCTGCAGCATGCGGGTCGCGGTCGCCAGATCGCGATTGGTCTGGGTCGTCGGGGTTCCTTCGGTCAGCGCCGCCGCGGCCCGCGCCATCGCTTCATCCAAACGCCGGTGAGCAAACGAGAAGACCTTGGCGTCCTCCAGTTCCTGGGTTTTGGACCGGAGCTCGCCCAGGGTTTGACGCAGATTCTGCTCGCGTTCACCCAGGCCCCGGCTGGCGATCCGTTCTCGGCGGCTCAGCTCGCGCCCGCCCAGCGGGGTCGCGTCGGACTGGATGGCCGCTTGCAACTCCAACGCCTCGATGTAGGCCTTGCGCAGTTCGGTGCGCTTGCGGGCGCTGTCGCGGTCTTCGGCGTCTTTTTCGAGTTTTTCGGCTTCGGCCAGGGCACCGCGCAGGCGGGCCAGGCTGGTGCGTTCGTTCTCATCGGCCTCGGGGGTGTCGGCGGGGGTGGCGCGCAGGGCGATGATGGCCGCCCCTTGCGCGTCGCTTGCGCCAGAGAGGAGCGCGATGAGTTTTTCAGCCCCCTTGACCTTGTCGCGCGCATCCGCCGCCACCGACAGAGTGTTCTGATTGAGGACCAACATCTTGTTGTCGAGCTTTTCGACGAGCACGTTCCCGCCATTGGCCACGACCTTGCCAAGGGCGTCCAGCTCGGTTTCTTGCGACGCGATCAGGCGCTCGATTGATTCGCGAAGGTCCGCCAGGTCGCGCTTGAGTTGTTCGTCGCGCTTCTGGTCGCCCTTGTCCAGCTCGTTGAGTAGATCCTGAATGGTCTTGGAAGCCTGCTGCTGGAGCTTGGAGGCGGCCCCGGTCTGGTTCTGCTCGATCTTCTGAGCCGCGGCGTTCTGGGTCTTGGAGAGCTCTTGCTGCCTGGCGACCTTGGCGGCGTTCTTCATCGCCTCGGCCTGGGCCTTGTCGGCCTGGCTGATCGCGGTCGCCCGCGAGGACAACGCGTCGATGATCGCTTCAGCCCGGCGGGCGGCGTCACGCTGGCGCTTGGCCAGTTCGCCCAGCTCGGCCCGCTGGGCCGGTGAGAGCGACTCGGGCGTGGCCCCGTCGGTGGCCCCTTGGGCCGCCTCGGTCTGGCTGGCGAGCTGCTTCTGCTCGACGAGGAGCTTTTCGAGGGCCCGCTTGACGGCCCAGGTGTCTTGGCCTCGGTCCAGCAAATCGGCGAGGTTGGTCAGTTCGTCTTGCACGCCTTGCTGGGCGCGCTCGGCGCTCTTGCCCAGCGATTCGCGTTGCGCGGGGCTGGCCTGCGGGCTGCCCAGGTCGTTCAGGGCCTTCTCGGCTTGGTCGCTCTGGGTCGCCGCCTGGTCCAAGATTGTCTTGGCGTCCGCCAGCACTCCTTCGATCCCCGCGTCGCCAAGCCGGTTGCGCTCGACCCGGGCCTGCAAGCGGGCGATGGTGTCGCGCATGGGGGAAAGCCGCTCTTGCACCCCGGCCTGGGCCCGGGCCTGATCCGGCGCCAACGACGGTTCGCGTTGTGCGCCGGGGAGCGTCTGAGCCAGAGTGCTTTGCGTCGCTTCCAGGCGCTTGGCGCTCTCGCGAACCCCGGAGAGCTCCGCCCGAACCTGCTCGATCAGCTCGCTGTCGCTGATGATGCGGATTCGGCGGCGGGCGCTGGTGATTGGCTCGCGCCCGCCAAAGGCGCCCAGCACGTCGGTCGCGCTGCCGGTCAGCCAAAGCTCGTCGCCGGGCCTGACGGAAAAGGCTGCGAGGTCGATCGTCGACATCGCGCGAACTTTGGTGAGCGAGGCGTGCCCCTCGCCTCCTGGGGTGGCGTTGGCGCGTTCTTCGGGCTGGCCCAGGGCGTCGGCGGGCGCACCGGCCGAATCCGCCGGGGGGCGGGCGAGCTGGGTGAAGAGCTTGGTCCAAGCCAGGGCCACATCGTCGCGTCCTTCCACGCCCGCCATGAAGACGGCGCTGGGGAGCATGGACTCATCCGACGCGGGCTCGACGACCGCGACCCCGGGCGGTGCGTCGTCCACGACATCGATCTTGAAAGTGGTTTCTTCGCTGGCGGGGATGCCAAACTCGTCCACCAGCCGCAGCGACAGCCGCAGGTTTGTGGACGAAAGAAGCGAAATCTCCCAGTCGGTGCCGTCGAACTTCGGCTGGCCCGCCATGGAGGTTTGGCCCAGGCCCGCGAAGGTTTGCTGCAAGAAGGCGTCGAGCTCGCCCGGGGCTTGCGCCACCGGCAGGGGCTTGTTGAGCTTAAGGCGAAGCGTTATGGCCGAGCCGGCGAGCACCGGGCCGATGGTGGCGCGGTCGTCTCGCCCTGCACCAAGATCGAGCAGGCCAAAGGCCAGGTCGGTCCCGGCGGCAAGGGCCGCGCGGGCGTAGGCAGGGGGCGTGACTTCGGCGCTGGCCGCGAGGAGCGCGGGGGCTTCGACCAGTTGGACGCGTTGGGCCTCAGTCTGGTC
The DNA here is from genome assembly GCA_021732675.1 of Phycisphaerales bacterium. GTDB lineage: Bacteria > Planctomycetota > Phycisphaerae > Phycisphaerales > UBA1924 > RI-211. The sequence continues at coordinate 7,113 of JAKFUN010000120.1, read as the reverse complement.
GTCCCGGCTTTCGAACCAGTATTCGAGCTCGACGCGGCGTTCCGGGGAGACCTTGGTCGGGGCGACGTTGGAGAGATCCAGCAGGCGCTCGTACAGCTCGCCACTGAGCGGGGCAGCGTCGGGTGCGGGCCCGTCGGGGCTCATGCTGACGTCGCGATTCTGAGCCGTCAGAAGCGAATTGCGGGTGGGCCCGGCAGCGCCGTCCACGATCACGCGGTAATGAACTTTGACGTCGCTCTGGCCTCGCGGGGCGGCCGACTTTGCCAGCATCGCCCGGAGGGGATAGACCGTTCCCAGCGCGTGGGCCTTGGGCGGGGCTTCGGCGATGACCATGGTTCGCTTGGGCCAGGCGGCGTTGGACCAGGGGGTCAGCACCCGGGCCGCCCCGATGCGGGTCATGGTTGGGGTCAGCAGCAAAAGGACCAGCAAAGGCCCGCCCGCAGCGAAGAACCACGCCAGCGTGCGGCGCACGGGTGCGGGCGAGAGCGCACTGGCCGCGTTGGGGAGCTTGGCGAAGCGGGCCGCCGCCTCAGCCGCAGCCTGGGCGCGAAGGGTCGCGCTCGAACCTGATTGGCGTGCGGGATCCTCGGCCTGGGCCAACTCGAGGCCCGAGGCCAGCACGCCGGGGAGGCCGGCTTCGCGTCCGGCGGGTGATTGTTCCAGTCGCAGGGCGATCTCGGTCAGCGTGGGGCGAAACTTCAGTACGGGCAGCACCTGGCGGCGCAGGCTCAGCACCAAAAAGGCAAGCCCGCCGACCCAGAGCACCCCCCGCAGGCCCATCGGCAGTCGGAGCAGATAGTCAAGCCCACCGGCGCCCAGGGCACAGAGGAGCAGCACGCCCACAATGGCACCCAGGCGCGTGATGAGCAATCGGCGTTGGGCCCGGGCCCGGAGCGAAGCGAGGGATCGGGCGATGGCCGCGCTCGAGGCGATCGTCCGCTGCGGGTTTTCACCCATCCCATCCATCGATTGCTCCTGTCCGAACTGGCCCACGCCCCAGAACCCATGATCGGCCAAACGCGGCCCGCACGCCCGGCATTGTCGCAGGTCGCGGAGTCGATTCTCCCCTGCGTCGTCCGAGAATGCCCGGCACCCACCAAAGCTTGGGCCAAGCCGGGTACCAATTTCGCGCCCAGCCCACCCAATGTACGAACCCTGCGGGGGGTTCGATGCACTCCGTCTGGCCTGGAGTGACCAAATCGTGACATCGCCCACATTCGGCGCGCGAAACGGGGCGGTAGGCCGAACTGGCGGGTCACTGGACCCGTTACAGTGACCTCCATGGTCATGAATGGGCTGACACTCGGCACGATGCTTGTTCTGGGTTGGTTTGGCGAGGTGGCGGGCGCACAGCCTGCCCCGGCTGCGCCGCCGGCGCTCGTGCTGGGGGAGCGGATCCGCAACGAGCGCAACGCGCAGACCGATCTGGCGACGCTGGTGGTGGTTCCAGACGGAGCGTCGTACCTGGCTGCGATTCGGGCCTGGACCCCCAAGGTTCGCTTCCCGGTGCTGATCGATGACGGGACGCCTTCTGGGCGGGAGGACATCGCCCGATTCGTGCGCGGGTTTGGGCCCGGGCAGGTGGTGCGCTGGAGCCTGCCCGGCGACAAGGCGGACGTCAAGCCTCAGGACCTCTTCGACACGGTGGAAGCGGTCTGGGGAGTGCCCGACGCCGACATGGACAAAGTCGGTGTCTCTGAGAAGTTGCTTGAGGCCTGGAAAAAGGCCGGGCACACGCCCCCGGGGATTGTGGTGGTTTCGGCGTCGGACGGGGCGTGGACCGCGGGGGTCGCGCTGGCGGCGGCCCGCGGGCAGATTTTGATGACCACCGGCATGCACAGCGGGATTGATCGGGCGGCCTCTCCGGAAGAGGCTGACGGGCTGTGCCGCGAGATCGAAGGGGTGGCGGCCCGCAGCGGGTACGCCTGGCGCGGGCTGGGGGATGATCTTGACGCCATCACGCTGTGCATGAGCCTTCCCAATCGCCTGCTCAAGAACGAGGGCGAGTTTCTGGCGATGACCGACCGGGTGGGGCGATTGGGCGCGGGGTTGACGGCTTCGGAGCGCTGGGCGTGGGCGGGGCAGATCTTCGGCACCCCCTCGCACGCGGCCTACATGGCGATGTGCGGGATCTTCATTGAGCCCCGGGGCGCTTGGCTGTTTGACGGGTACGACGATACCAATCCCTGGAACACCTTCGACGCCACCCTGGCCAGCAAGGTGCTCGCCCAGGCCAAGGTGGCGAGCGAGGTGATGGACAAACCCCGCAACGGCGCCGCCGACTGGAAGGCACGAGCCGCTCGGCCCATCGACGCCGGGCTCATCCTGGTCAACACCAAGGGCAACGATGATTTTTTTGACCTGAACCCCGGGCGCTGCGTGCCCGGGGATGTTCCAGAGCTCTCGCGCCCGGCGATCGCGGGAATCGTGCATAGTTGGTCGGCGACCAACATCGGCAATCGCGATCGGCTGGGTGGGCGCTGGCTGGAGCGCGGGGTGTTTTGCTACGCCGGCTCGGTGCACGAGCCGTTCTTGGGCGCGTTTGTCCCCACGCCCAACGCGGCGGGAAGACTGCTGGCGGGCGGGCCCTTCGGGGCGGCCATGCGCCTGGACAACGCCCCTTTGTGGAAGGTCGCGATCTTCGGCGACCCGTTGTTTACCTACGGCGCGACCGGGCAGCGCAGCCTGGCCCCCCCGGCCTTGGCCGGGGCGACGGGGATCGACACCGGCCTGCGCGAGATGCTGACCAAGGGAGATCTTGGGAGCGCGATCCGCGTCCTGCTGATGCAGGGGCGCGACGACGCGATCACAAAGATCGTCGAAGTGGTGCTGAATGACCCGGCCGAGCATCTGTCCGCGGCTGGCGCGTGCGACGCAGTCCTGCCGGTCTTTCGAATGGGTCGCAACGATCTGGTCTGGCGGACCTTCGCCAAGGGCAGCCCGCTGGCCGAGAAAGACCCGGCGTTGCGGGATGCGCTGTGGCTGAGCGTTCACCCGCTGCTGGAGGGAAACGCGGAGCGGGCGATGCTGGCGGTGTTGGAGCACGCTTTGCGCCCGGAGCAGGCGGGGGCGGACGCGATCTTGCTGGGCAAGACCATCGCGAGGGTGGTGAACCTGGACGCGGCCCGGGGGATGTTCGAGCGGGTCAAGGCGAGCACCACCGACAAAGGCCTGCGTGACGCGATTTCGCGGGCGATTAGTTCGCCCCCGTCGGCGTGGTAAGCCAACTGAGGGTGGTGGGCAGGGGGTCGAGGTACCCCTGGGTGATGATGGCGCCCGAGGGGTCGACACGGGTGGTGATCGCCCCGCGTTCGGCGGTACACATCCAGGTGGTGGCGCGTCGGACGGGGCCCCAGCGCGGGTCGTTCAGTCGGCGCGGGCCGGTGGATTGCAGCACGAGCCGGGGGTGCAGCGAGCCGACGACGCTGATGGCCTTGGGGCGGGCCGAGCCGTGGTGGGGCAGTTCGAGAATGTCGGGGGCCAGGCCCTTGGGCAGGGTCTCGAGGGCGAGGTCTTGGGCGTCGCCGGTCATCAGCGTGCGAACGGTCCCGCGCGAGGTGGGGGCGTGGATCATGGCGATGAGCGAATGCTCGTTGTCGGCGGGCCAGTCGGCGTCGGCGGGTGGAGAAAGAAACTGGATTTTGCAGCCCCCCAGCGTGAGCTCGTCGCCGGAGGTGATGGGGGAGAGCTTGATCGCGCGGGCTTCAAGGGCGCGGGCCGCGACCCCGGCCGCCCCGTTGGGTTCGGTGCGCGCCTGGGTCAGGAACCGTGGCGGAACCAGCACGCGGCGGATCCCTAATGGCCCGGCGGCGTCAAGGATCGCCCCGAAGTGATCGATGTCGGGGTGGGTGATGATGGCCAGGGGCACGCGCCAAGCACCCGCGGCCCGGCAGGCGCGGACGGTCGGGTCCATCAGTCGCCCGCCACCGATGGCCCCGCTGTCCCAAAGGATTGATTCACCCCCGGAGGTGATGAGGTGACACGAGCCGTCGCCCACGTCGAACGTGGTGATGCGCAGCACGCTCTGGTCGCGATCCCACGTCCAGGCCCCCCCGGCCCACGCCAGCGGGAGGAGCACCACGCACCACCACCAGGCCCGGCGCGGGCGGGCCCAGCGCCACGCGAGCAGGGCGCACATGGTGGACCCGATCGCCCACGCCCCCGAGAGCGGCGGGAGATATATGGTCGCGAGCGGGAAGGCGTCGAGCAGACGCACCAGGCCGATCGCCGCGGCGCTGAGCAGCGTGATGAGCCCGGCCCCCAGGCTCGCGAGCGCCGGCCAGAGCAGCCCGGCCCACAGACCGATGTATCCAACCCAGAGCATCGCGACGAACAAGGGCGTGGCCAGGAGCGTCGCCAGCAGCGACCAGGGGCTGATGTACCCCAGCGCGTAGATCGTGGCGGGCAGCGACACCGACCAGCACAGCAGCCCGCACGTCAGGGCCAGCCTGGCATGGTCTTTCAGGCGGGCCAGCATGCCCGGGGGCTCGCGCAGCACGCCGCGGATCGGGCGGCGAAAGAGATGAACCATCGCGCGGCTGCCCACCCAGAAGAGGCAGGCCGTCAGCCCCAGACTCAGTTGAAACCCGATCGAGAAAGCGTCGAGCGGACGCCAGAGCAAGAGCCCCACGCCGATCCACAGAAGAATGGTGAGGCGGTCGTACCTGCGTCCGGCGGCCTCTGCGATCAGCAGAGCCAGAATCATCGCTGCCGAGCGGACCACCGGGGAGTTGGGCGGGACGATGGCGAGGTATCCCAGCACCAACAGCGCCACCAGCGCCGGCTCCACCCACCCCCGATCGCCAGTCAGGCGCAGGAGCACGAGCAGCACGCCCGCCATTACCGTGAGGTGCAGCCCCGAGATGCTCAGCACATGGGCCAGCCCCTGGCGGGCGAAGAGGTTGCGGACGGATTGCTGCGACGGGTCAAAATCGCCCAGGATCAGGCCCAGCAGCAGGGCCCGGGATTGCTCGGACGGGCCTGCTGCGTTGATGAGTACAGCCCTGGCACGGGCGGCGATGGTGTCCTTGGTGGCGAGATACACGCTCTGCGCCCGCGACAAGAATGGCGCGGGGGTGGGGTCGGAGATGACCACGCCGGGGGAAGAGATGTTCAGCGTGCCCAGAAACCCGAGCTGGGCGGCATAGTGGCGCGGGTCCAGGTCCCCTGGGTTGCGGGGCGTGGCCAAGGGGCGAAAGCCGCCGGTCAGGCGGATGCGATCTCCCGCCCGCAGGGCCAGGGGCGACTGGCCCGAAAGCCTGACCCACAGGTTGGCTTCCAGCGGCACCCGCCCGGCGTCGGTGAGGGCGGCCCGGGTCTGGATGGTGAATCGGCTGTGCCCTTCGCGCACTCGAAACGGCTCCAGCCCTTCGCGGCCGCGCGGGATGAACTCGGGCGACTCGAGCACGGTGGCTTCGACCGTGAGCAGCGCGGGGGGCGAGGTGGTCAGGGCCTGCCAGGCCGGGCTTTGGCGCGGGAGGTTGATGCGAAGGTCGTACCACCCCAGCCCGAAGGCGAAGAAGGCCGCCCCGAGAAAATGGGCGGCCCAGTGGGGGCGGACCAGGGCGGCAATGAGGGCCAATGCGAGAGCGGCGATGAAGCACCAGAGCGAGGAAGGGGTGGCAAACGCGTTGGCCAGTAGAAAGCTGGAGGCGAGGCAGAGCAGCCCCCCCAGAGCGCGGCGCCGCGACGCAGTCACCCAGCCGCGTGCCGGATTGGACGAAACTAATGAATCAACACCCACGGCCAGGGTGTTATACCACAGAGGGCGCCCGTGGCGCGGGGCGTGAAGGTTGAAAGCAGATGAACGCGAGAAGAAAAAAGGCACGAGCGGGTGCTCGTGCCTTGCGGGTGCCCAGTGGCGGGGAGTGAGGTTTAGTTCCCAGAGAGCCAGATGTCGTCAGAGGCGGTCATGATGTCGAAGGAGGAGGGCTTGCCGTTGGAGTCGGTGCGGGCGCCGCCGGCGGGGTCTTTGAAGCAGCCGCCGTAGAGCAGTTGGTTGTTGGAGGCGTCGGCGTAACCCCGGGTGAGTTCGCCGGTGCCCATGTACACGAAGTTTTTGCCGGCGCTCTGAACGATGAAGTCACCCCGCTGGCTGGAGGGGAGGATCTGGTCGTAGGGCTTGGTGATGCCGGTGGGGGCGCCGGGGTTGCCGAGCATCACGCTGAGGTTTTTGATGTAGTTGGTCTGGTCGCTAGTGATCCAGCTGTTCCCGCCCTGAGCTTTGCGCTGCGCCCCGATGAACTTGGTGGGCGAGGCGGTGAGGAAGGCGGCGTTGGAGTTCCAGTAGAAGCGGGCGGGGGGGACGTTGGAGGCGGCGGAGGAGGCGGCCCGCGCCAAGGCGTTGTCGTTGTTGCCATCGAGGCTTTGGATCGGGCCCGAGACGCCGACATCAGCCGCCCACATCAGCACGGGCTGACCGAAGGAGTCGACCAGCTCGGCCAGCTTGGAGTGCTCGTCGATGCCGGTGCGTTCGCCCCCGTCCGAGCCGTTCTGACGCTTGAAGAACTTGCTGGACTGGGCGAAGTAGGACTTGCCTTCGACCTGGGGGATGCCCCCGCCGGTGTCGTCGACCTTGATCTTGATGGCCTTGGCGGCGGTGGGCCCGACGCTGAGGATGCCCGGCCCGCTGGCGTTGGAGGCTTGGATGCTCGCGCCGGAGAGCTCGAGCATGGCGTTCTGCATGGCGCTGAACCCGCGGGTGGCGTTCTCGGCGTCGCCCATTTCACGCACCGAGAAGTAGCCGGGCAGGCGGTTCTTTTCTTGCTTGAAGAGGCTCACCGAGTTGGAGAACTCGTTGAGCAGGCTGCGCGAGCTTTCAACCTTCGCGGCGTTGCGTGCCCCGCTGAGGGCGGGGAGCACGATCGAAATGACCAGAACGATGATCCCGATGACCACAATCAGCTCGACAAGGCTGAAGGCGCGGGCGCGAGATGGCAAACTCTTGAACTGATGCATGCGTGGTGCTCCGGCAGCTACCCGAGAGCGCAGCGCGGGGCCTTAGGTTCGCCCAAAGCCGTTGCGTTGCCTACCTGTACGGACCTGCCGCCGCGACGGTTGCGGCCAACAGAACCTCTTAGCCCACAAGATTAGCAGCTTGGGCCTGAAGTCTAC
>JAKFUN010000059.1 GCA_021732675.1 Phycisphaerales bacterium | reverse complement strand
GACCAAGGGCGGGGCGGCGGAGACCAGCGCGGGCCCGGTGAGCACCGGCGCGATTTCTTCGACGCGAACGCCACGGGCGCGGGCGAGAGTTTCGATCGACGCGAAGGCGGCGGCCTCGGAGCTCGCGACGCGGCTTCGCGCCTGGATGGTCCGGGCGCTTTGCATGGTCGCGCGAGAGAGCTCATCGAGCTGCGCGGGAGAGATTCGCGAAGCCGCGGCGAGGGCGGGCCCTTCGGAGAGGCGGCGGAGCGTCTGAGCGCGGAGCAGGGCCAGCTCGCGCTGGGCGGGCTGGAGGAGCAACTGATAGGCCCCGGCGCACACGGCGCAGACGAGCAAGTACTGAATCAGCACCGCGCGGGGCAAGCATGCCGGGCTCATGGGGTTGTCTCCAGGCTCCGGCCCGGGTCGGCCGCCGCGAGCGAACTGGGGGGAAGGGCCAGAATGTCGAGCGTGATCTCGAACGACTGGAGTTCGCGGCCATTGAGTGTGGATCGCTGGGCCTTGCCGAGCTTGGCGTTGCTGAAGATCGGCAAACCGGCGAGGTCGTTAACGTAGGTTTGCATGAGCCCGGCGGGGTCCGCAACTTCGGAGTACAAGATGGAGCCCCGGGCGCATAGGCGTGGGGCGCCCTCGCCGGTGATCAGCGAGAGCTCGGAGATGCGGATCGATTCTGGGGTGTGATTGGCCAACGCGCCCAGCACCGCTCCCAAGGCCGGGGCGTCGGGCAGGGCGGCCCGCATGCTTGCCAGCGTTGTGGTGAGCAGCGCTCGCCGCGCGAGCGCCTCCTGAAGGGCTTGGGCGGCCTTGACGCCTTCGTCGCTGGCGGGCTGGGTCAAGGCCAGGCGAGCCCGCTCTACCTCGAGGTCGTGGCGAGTCCAAGTGAGCTCGACGCCGATCACCCCGGCAGCCAGCGCCACACCGGCCATGAGCGCGCGCTGGGCGCGGCGGCCAGCCCGACGCTCTGAAAGTCGCGTGGGCAGCAGGCGGATCTCTGAGCCACCAGGGCCAGGGCCGACTCCAACACTTCGGGCAGGTAGCCCGTCGAGGGCCGGGAGGGGCACGACGCCAGTCTGAGCCGCGAGCACTTCGGACAATCTGGGGATGGTCGCGCCGAGCACGCAAAGACCGGCGCTGGCTCGCAGGGATTCGGGAACACCAAAACGCAGCGATTGCTTGATCTCGGTCGCCAGTCGCTGCAAGAGCGGCTGCATGTGAGGCAGCAGCGCCGCCCCTGACAAACCGGGGTGATCGGGAATCTCTTCATTCGCTTCGGGCACACCCACGCTGAAGAGCAACGCTCGGGCCTCGGCCCGGGAAAGGGCAAGCGGCGTGTCGTTTCGCTTGGATCCCGGGCGCAGCGGGCGGGTCATGGCCTCGACCAGTGCTTCGGCGCCGAGCCGGATTGAGCGGACAAAGACCAGCCTGCCCGGCACGCCAGCCGCGAGAACGCCTGAGTGATCTCCCAGCCAGAGAACCACCTCCAGGGCGTGGGTGTCGCTGGATTGGGGAGGGCGTGAGTGGGGTTGGCGGGTACGCGTTACCCATCGCACGGCGGCGTCGAGCATGGCCGCCTCGGTGGGCACCAGCCGCGCGACCTTGAGGCCTGCTGCGTCACACAACCTGGCGAGCCCATCCAGGCGAGCCTCCACATCAGTGGCGGCCAGCACATGCACTTGTGGGGCGCCTAGCTCTGCGACCAAAGCCGAGCCGGCTGGCTTGTCGATCGCGACGCACACGACATCGCTGGGGGCCCCGGCGGGGAGCCCCTCGGAGGTGCTGCCTTCGGCCAGCATGGCCGCTTGCTCGGCGCTGGCCAGGCCAGCCGCGGCGGGACACGAGGTGAGGCTGCAACTGCCCCCCGGGGTGAAGTAGACCACGGTGGCGCTCGCGCCGACAAGACGCAACTCGGCGACCATGGCGGTGAGCGGGCCTTCGAGGTGGTGGAGCGCTTCGTCGAGCCCGGCCGGCCACTCGCTTCGATCAAATCGCAGCGAACGCACCCCGATAACCACCCCGGCCCGAAGGGCCGAGACCTCGAGGCGTGACGGCGAGATCTCGATCATGGCGTGGCTGGCGGACAAGGCGAGTTCGTCTCCTTTTTAGGGCCTTGGTTCTTTCATCGGGTGATTCAATCTCTCGCTTGGATGCCTCGGGGAGGCAGTGCTGATATCGGGCTCAGGTGAGCGCTTGAGTTCGCTCCTGGTGGGGGGCGGTCGCGTCAAGGCGGGGCGACACCCCAGGAGTTCATGCGGGTAGAGGTCGCCCCTGCCGAGCCCGCCGCGGCGTCTGCGTGCAAGACGCACGAGGTCCCGGTCGTGAGCGCGTTGGCGCGGATCGCGCCTGAAAAGACGGTGCCGTCGAAGAGGCTGACGGCTGACCACGGGGCCCAAATGTCGGCGCTGATGAGCGTGCCGGTGACCGAGGTGGAGAAGGACTTGCCGCCCCCGTTAAGCGCGGTGAGGATGAAGCGGCAACGGTCGTTGGTGCCGGCTTTGTTGATCTCGACGCCCAGACCATTGACGGTGATGTTTCCATCGACCACCCAGGTGATGCGGCTGCCGACGGGCACAATGAGCTTTGAGCCCGTGGAGAAGTTCAGATTGCCATTGACAAAGATGGTGAGATCACCGCTGATGTTCAGGACGCCGTTGGTCTGAAAGTTGATGGCGCTCCATCGCGAGTTGGAGCTCACGGTATTGACGGTGTTGGCGAGGACGATGCCCGAGCCGGAGCTGGCGGGAATCGTGCCCTGGAAACTAAACTCGGGGATGGCGATTCTCGACGCGAGATTCGACTTGGTGCCGGTGATGGTCCCGGAGATGACCGAGTTGGCCGCCGCCCCGGGCGCTGCTACGGCGCTCCCGCTGAAGATGGTCCCGCTGCCGATGGTGACTGCCCCGCTCGCCGAAGAGTTGGTGGACAAGACCACGTCGCTGGTGCGAACGTTGGTCCCGCCATAGACCCCCGCGCCAGAATCAAAGCTGTCGACGGTGCTGTTCGCCCCGATCGAGACAGCGCCGTTGATCGCAAACGGGGGCATGCTTTCGAACGGGGTGCAGGTGACGTCGGTGTCGAGCACAAAGCGGGTTCCGGTGATCCCGGGCCCGGACCACTGGAGCGAACATGTGCTGCTGCCGGTATTGTCAAAGAACCGCACATCAAGGTCGGCGCTTCCCTGCGAGAGGGCCACGGTTCCCGTCTTGGTCGACGCGCCGTGAACACCGTCGTGGCCCACCACGGTCACCCCGTTGATGCGCAGCACCGAGCCGTCGTCAGAGGTCAGTGAGAACGTGTAGGTGCCCGTCCCGGGCACGGCGAGCTTGGCGAGCCAACGCATGTAAAACCTGGTTCCTGCGTGCCCGTTCCAGCGCGGGCGGCTGGTGACGTTGCCCAGATTCAGCTGGGGCACCACGCCTGCGAATGTCGGCGTCGAGTTGTAGTTGTTTCCGGTCGTCGACGACAGACTCGTGGACGCGTCCCAGTCCTGCGCGTAAAAGCCGCGCACCAGCCCGGTGCTTTGGCGCGTCAGTGCGACCACCTGCTTGCGCCTGGCTTCGCCGGTGAGCGACGTCACCGTCACCGTCCGGGTAGAGCCGCTGGACACGACCCCCGCCAGCGTGCTCGCCCCGCCCGAGGACGAAAGCACACGGCCGGTGGATCCCGCCCCGACCGAGCCGATGGTGCCATCGGCGTCGTAATCGGAGTTCCCCACGATTTCGCGCAGTGCCATCTGCGTACCCGCGTCCGCGGCATACTGCGCTCGCGTTCCCGCCACGCCCAGGCCCGAGAGCTCATGGGCCCGCGAGGTCGCCATGACGATCGACACCACCATGGCCGCGACCATCACCAGGACGACCATGAGCGCCACCGAGACGGTGCCGGTGCGCCAGCGACTCTGCTGGGAGTAGGGCTTGGCGTTCATCATGACGCACCCGACCCTGACATGGCCGCCCGGAGGTAGACCTTGCTCACGAGTTGTTCGACGACCGATCCCTCGGCGGCGCGGATGGTCACGCCGATGCGGCGGATGTTGGCGAGCACCGCCGTGGGCGCGTTGTCCTTGTCGAAATACGCCAGCGTGAAATCCGTACACCCGGTCACCAGGGGCTGCGAGCCGGTCTGCGAGGTGGTGATGGAAAGCGTCTGCGTCGCAGCGTCATACGCGATGGATCTGGAAGCCCCGGTGGAGGCATTGAACGAAATGGCCACGCTGGAGGCGCTGGTGATGTCGGGGGTGAACGAGGCGAGCACCACGGCGCGCAGCTCGCCCGTTACTCGCTCCATAGCCAGGGAAGCCCGGGCGTGTACCTGGGCCCGCTGCACCGACTGGCGATAGACATCCACCGACGCGAAGATCAGTCGCGAGGAGATCGTGGCGAGGGTCGCCAGAATCGCCATGGTGCTGATGACTTCGATCAATGTAAACCCGCCCCGCCGGGGCCGAGCTGATTCAGGATGGAGAGGTGTCGTCTTCACGCGTAGCGGTCTTGTTTGGCCTGGCGCTAGGCCAGCGTTGCTCCGGTCAGGGGGTGTAATCGGTGAGAACCGTGCTGAGCGACAGGCTCCTGGTCGTGGCCGATCCATCGACCCACGACACCGTGACCACCACGGTTTTGTACCCGGTTCCCGCCGCGATGAGGTTGGGCCCGGTCTCGGTGATCGCGACCTGGCGAGCAAAGCCCGGCTCGCCCGCGATCGACGCCTCGGGGGCGTAGTTGGCGGTTGTCACATAGGAGTAGCCTCGGGCCAAGCTCGGCGAGTGCCGATCGGCGAGGATGTCCTCGATCTTCTCGGCGGCTCGCCAGCGCGCCCGCGACATCAGCACCGGGTCGGCCTGGCGCAGGGCGGCTTCGCGCAGCGACCACATCAACCCCGGCACCGCGATCGAGCAGATCACCACCCCGATGATCGCTTCGATCAGGGTGAAGGCTCTGGGTTGGCGGGTACGAATCTTCATGTGTATCGCGCGATGGATGCTCCGCCCGCTCAGGGCATCGATGTCGTCACCAAGCCCGTCTCCGCGCTCACCACGATGGTGGTGTCCGCGTTGGAGGCCCCGCCTGCCTGGGCCCGGATCAGAATCGAAAAACTGGAAGTCGACAATGCGCCGAGGCTGGTGATGGGCCGCCCGCTGTAATCAAACCCCAGCCAGGCGCTTGTCCCCGCGCCATCCACGCTGGACAGATCCAGCCCGGCCAGCTCGCGATTCTCACTCGCGTCCCCGAGCACGGTCTGCATGGCCCTGCCGGTCGCCGGGTCGGTGATGGCAACCCCACTCAAGGCACTGACGGCCGAGCCCAGCGGGTTCTGAAAGTACGCCAGGGTTTCAGTTGCCGGACTGACCTGCACCCAGGTTGCAAGCCCGGTCGAAGTAGCTCGTTCGCGCAGATAGTTCAGCTCGCCCGCAATCCGGCCTGTCGCGATGCGCTGGCGGGCTTGATAGGTGCTCCCGAGCGTGGCGATCGCGACCCCGCTGAGGATCGCCACCAGCGTGATCACCACCACCAGTTCGATGAGCGTGAACCCGCCCGCGTGCCGCCCCATGGCGGGCGTGGCATTGGATGACGCTTCGCACATATCCAACCCCCCCACCGCCGCGTGGCGCGCCACCGGCCGGCACGCCCGGCTTGATCTCTACCAGAGGTGTTCGTTCACGCCGGTTGTGGTGGTGTTGACCCAGAACTTGCCCAGCGTGGCGTCATAGTTCCAGCCCGGCACCGAAGCGCCCGTCGTCACCGGGGGCGTGGTCGCCCAGGTCGCGGCCCCGATGCTGGCGGGCACTGTCGAGGATGAGTAGGGGTTGGCAGCGATCGCCTCTTGCATGACCGAGCCCACGGTCTGCACGTTGGTCAGAGTGGGCCAGGCGGGCGTCCCGCTCAGGGCCGAGTTGGCGTAGAAGTTGGCGATGGCCGCCCGAACCCCGCCCAGCGTCCCTCGCGTCGCCGACTCCCGGGCCCGGGCCGAGTAGTCAATGTAACGGGGGATCGCCACCGCCGACAAAATCGCCAATATGACGATGACGACGATGAGTTCCACCAGCGTAAAGCCGCGATGGGCGGCACGACGGACCACACCTGTGCACATGGACCCCACTCCTCTGTGACCCACACCACGATCACCTTCACACAACACCTTCAGCAGGTTCACCCAAATAGGGTATCGACCCTATGACTCAAGCACATTAATATTACTAGTAGTTCATGCAACAATTCGAACCACATCCCACATCGGCATGAATATAGCGAGCGCAACGACTAGCACCATCCCGGCGATTCCAATAATGAGCACCGGCTCGATCACCGTGCCCATGTTCTTGGTCATGTACGCGGTCTCTCGCTCATAATGGCGGCTGATCACCCCGCACATCCGGGGGATCTCTGCCGCCTCTTCCCCTGCGGTCAGCATGCGCTTCGTAAAGGGCGACAAGTACCCGCACAGATTCAAGACCGTCGCCAATCTCCCGCCCGTGCGAATCTGAGTGATCATGGTCTCGACATCCCGCATCAGCAGGGGTCTTCCCGAGGCCTTCCCCGCCAGTTCCAGGCTTTCGATCAGCCCCAGGCCGGACGACAAACTCAGCCCGAGAATCCGGCAGAATCGCGAGATCGCCAAGCCCACCAGGATGTCGCGCAGAAGCGGAACCCGGTGGAGGCAGGCATCAATCCGGGTCTGCCATTGGGGCCGGATCAGCATCCACCGCGCCCCCACCGCTGCCCCCACAAGCACCCCGAGGTACACAAACCAATAGTTCTGCACGCTCAAGCCAATGTCCATGAGCACTGAAGTCAGAAACGGCAATGCCGCACCCTTGGACGCGAACATTTTGGCAAACTTTGGAACAACGAACGTCACAAGAAAGACCATCGCCGCGGCCAGCGCGCCCACCACGCAGATCGGGTACATCATCGCGCTGCGAACCATGCGGGTCGTCTCTTGCGATCGCTCCAGCATCTCCGAGAGGTGTTCGAGGACCTTGGGGAGGTTGCCGGATTTTTCAGCCGCCCGCACGGTTTGCACATAGACATCCCCCAGCGCGTCTGAGTGGGCCTCCATGGCGTCGGCGACGGGGGCTCCGGCCTCGATGCGTTTGGCGATGTCCACGATCATGTCGCGGGTCTTGGTGTCCTTTTCCTGCTGGGCGATGGAGAGGAGCCCGTCGGAGATCGGCACCCGCGCCGAGATCAGCACCCCCAGCGAATACGTGAAGTGGGCCAGCTCTCGCCCCCCCAGCCTGCGCCTCGAAAGCCCAAGCAACGACTTGCCCGAAGCACCAACCACCCGAAGCCGAACCGGGGTCAGCCCGATCGACTTCAGGCGCCGATGCGCCTCGGACTGAGAGGCGGCGTGGGTCACGCCCTGGCAGAGGCTCCCGCGCTGATCCACCGCGCGATACTCGAAGTTCAGGGTGCTCATGCCGCCCTCCCCGCGTCGGCGGGCGTGAGGCTCGCGCCATCCTGCGAAGTGAGCTGGATGGCGATCACGCGGGCGACTTCATCCAAGGTGGTCAGGCCGAGCTCGGCCTTCTCCAGCCCGTCGCGCCACATCGGCTTCATTCCCTCTCCCAGCGCCACCCGCCGGATCGCCTCGGTGTTCTGGTTGGACTCAATCGCCCCCCGCACGCCCGGGGTCATCGCCAGGAGCTCATACACCCCCAGGCGCCCGCGCATCCCCACGTTCCCACATCGCACGCACCCCGCGCCGACGACATACGAGCCCTCGCCGAGCTTGAGGCCAAAGCGAGACGCCAGCAGCGGGTCGGGGCGTTCCTGCCGGGCACAATCCGCGCACACGCGCCGCACCAGGCGCTGGGCCACGATCGCAAGCAGGGCGGCATTGATCGCAAACCCCGGGCAGCCCAGGTCTCGCAAGCGCGGGATCGCCCCCGCCGCGTCATTCGTGTGCAGGCTCGACAACACCAGGTGCCCGGTGAGCGCCGCCTGAACCGAAATCTTCGCGGTCTCTTCGTCGCGAATCTCGCCCACAAAGACTACATCCGGATCCTGTCTCAGGATCGACCGCAACGCCCCCGCGAAGTTCATCCCGATCTCCGCGTGGGTCTGCACCTGCCGGATCAGCGGCATCCGGATCTCCACCGGGTCCTCGATCGTCATGATGTTCAGATCCGCGTGATTCAGCCGCTTCAACGCCGTGTACAGCGTCGTCGTCTTGCCCGAACCTGTGGGCCCGGTCACGAGCACCATCCCGTGGGGCTGCTGGATGGCGACCTCGAGCTCGCGCACCAGTTGGCCCGAGATCCCCAGCTCGGCAAACCCGCGAATCGACGAGGCGGAGGAGAGCAATCGCATCACCACGTTCTCGCCGCAGACCGTGGGGATGAGCGACAAGCGAACGTCCACCCCTCGCCCCTGGTGGGTGAAGCGGAACTTCCCGTCCTGAGGGCGGCGTGACTGGGTGAGGTCCAGATCGGCCATCACCTTGAGTCGCTGCACGATCCCCTGGTGCGAGTCCATGCTGGGCCCGCGATGAGGCACCAGCGACCCGTCGACGCGATACCTCAGGTGCAGCTCGGAATCATCCGGCCCGATGTGAATGTCGCTGGCCCCAAGCTCGATCCCCTGGGCGATGATCTGGTTCACCGCCGCGACGATCGGCTCTTTGCCGGTGGTCAGCTCGATGGTCGTTTCGGCCCCGCGCCCACCGGGCGACTGGGCGCCCAAGCCCCCCGTGAGGACATACGCGCGTTCGATGAGCCCACGCAACGACTCCGGATCGCACAAGACCGGATCGATCTCAAGATTCAGCAGCGAGCGAAGTTGGTCGACCGCTTTCAGATCCAGCGGGTTGGCCATCCCCACCGTCGCGACGTCCTGGGTCACAAACAGCGGGAAAGCCACCAGCGCCTCGGCCACCCCTCTGGGTACAAGCCCGGTGTTGTTCAGATTGATGTCGTACCAGGCCAGATCGACGAACGGATACTCGGTGGTCTGGGCCCGAACCAGCGCCACGGCGCGGGCATCGAGCACCTTGGTCAGCACCAGCGCTTCCGAAGGCGAGATGCCCCGCTCGAGCGCCACCCGCGACGCATTCGCGGCGGCCGCCTTGTCGATCAGGCCTTCTTCCAGCAACGCCGCGATGACAAAGTCGTCGTGCCCGATCACGCGACGGCCCCCCCGCCCGTGACCTTGCCCGGCCCGCGAAGTTGGTTCCGGGTCTGGCTCGCCATCAGCGCCAGCAGCCGCGCCGCCCTGGCTGCCTGCTGCTCCCCCTGCTCCACAAACGAGAGCCCCAAGTAATACAGCGGCGTCCGGTCGATCATGCTCGCCCGTTTCACCAGGCACGCAAACTCCAGCCCCTCGCCGAAGTCGCTACCCACCACAATGCTGACCCGCGCCAAACGCGGCACAAAGACCTTGGACCACACCCCCGCCCCGCCCGGCGACCCATCCACCACTCGCACCGCCAGGGCTCCGCTCGATTCCGTCACCCCACGACCGAGCACAAGCTGGACCGCCGACTCGGGGCTCACCCGAAGCAGCCCGCCCAGGTCGCAGAGCTGCCGCGCATGCTGACGCACCACGAGTTCTTCGCCCTGTCGCGACACTTCCGACCTTTCTGCGCCAAAGCGCGGCACCACCGATCCCACCCTCAACGTCGGGTCGCGACATTCACCGTTCCACAAAC
>JAKFUN010000240.1 GCA_021732675.1 Phycisphaerales bacterium | reverse complement strand
GCCCAGCAGCACCACCCCCGCGACCCCCGCGATGAGCAGCCCCTTCTTGCTCCCCCCACTCTTGACCTGGGCAGCGGGCTCAAGCTTGGCGCGGACTTCTTCGTAACTGGCGATGGCCCCGGCCTGAGGGTTCAGGAGCCATTCGCAGGCCCCGCGCAAGATCTCGCCGGCTTTGCCCAGCCGGGACCATTCGGGCCCGCCCTGCACAGTGCCCCCCTTGGGGCCGGGCCGAAAGACCACCAACTGGTGGAGCATGTCGGCCAGGCTGCGCTGGTCGTCGGCCGTGCCTTGATTGACGAGCCGGGCTTCGGGCGCGGGGTCGATGAGAAAGACCGATGCCTGGGCCAGGTCGTTGTCCGCAGCCCGAATGAGCACGTTGGTGGGCTTAAGGTCGCCATGCCCGCGCCCGTTGCGGGCGCTGCGCAGGCTTTCGAGCGCGCGGGCGACGGCCAGCACAATGCGGACGACCTCGGCGGGAGTCATGTCGCGCCGGGAATCGATCAGCTTGTGGGCCGTCAGTTCGTACAGATCGGTGACGAAGTAGGCATGCGTAGGCGTGCGTCCGAGGTCGTAGACCGGGGCCCACGAGTCGGGGTTGGTCTTGGCAAGCTCTTGCTGGGCCCGGGCGGATTCGAGAAACCCCGAGGCCCGGGCTTCGATCATGTCCGGATCGGCGAACTCGTCGACGGTGCTGAAGGTCTTAATGGCAAACTTGGGCGGGCCGTCGTCGCCCGGGGAGCGGGCGGAATAGACAGTGAACGGGCCACTGGAGGCCAGCTCTTCCACCGTCTCGAAGCGCCCGAACCCCGGCATCCTCGTCTCCAGAAAACCGACCCTTCCCACCCGCCTTTGGGCGCTTTCGCCTCGAGGCTTACTCCTTGACGGGCTTCATTGGCGTCGCGACGTCCACGCCGCTGGCCTTGATGACGATATCGATCTTCGACACATCCCACCGATCGGTGGTCATGGGGATTTCGGCCTTGCGGGCATCAACCCCGACCTGCGGCGGGCGCATGGTGCGGGCGTTGGCCAGCACAAAGACCTTCTGCACCCCCGACTTGTCCCACGATTCCCAGATCGGATCCTTGGAGGAAATGGTCTGGGGCTTGTCGGCGCCGGCGTCGAACGAGAACTGGCGGGCGGCCCCGGCCGAGTCGTTGCGGAAGCTGTCAGACCCGCTGAAGTAGACATCCACCGAATAGGCCTGCCACTTGGTGACGTCGGCGGGCTTGACGCCCACGATGTCGACCTTCACGGGGGGCAACGTCTGCCCCTCGCGCAAGCTGGAGTCCGGGGTCACGACGAGGTCGTAGCGGCCCAGACGAGCGGCGCCACACCCCCCCAGCAGCCCCGCGACGCCCAACACCAAAGCCGCCCCAATCGCATTCCGCGTTGTTCCGTTCATCATGACCGACTTCCTTCCTGGACTTGCCGTCCAACCAAGCGGACCAAAGCCCGCGAACCCCCTACGAAACCCCTCGTCGCCTCGAACTCTGCGGGCGAACCCGCGCCGGATGCTTATCGCTGCTGACCCATGCATTCCTTGACAACGCCTCGGATCTCGTTGTTAAGCGCGAAATCCGCGACGATCAGCGTGCGGCACGCCGTGAGCAAAGCGTACAGGTCGTCTAACAACCCGTCAAAGACCTTGTGCTGCCCGCCGGCCGGGGCGTCGCCAAAGTCTTTGCAACGGCTATCCGGCCCGAGCCCGGTGAAGCAGCGGATGAGAGCCGCCAACACCCGGTACCACAAGGCGGGAGGGATGACCTCAAAGGCTTCCGCCGCCGTCTCGCATTCGCTGAACAACAACTGCGGACCCAGGCTGCTTGCCCAGCGCTTCTCGGCGCTGAAGGCCCGCTCGATCCGGGCCCAGAGCTCTTCGCCACTGGACGCGTCGGTGGCGGCGATGCCCGCCAGGGTCATGAGCTCGTCCAGCGACACCGGCAACGGGCTCTTGTTCCCCACCAGCAGCGTCCGCACCCCCAGCACCCCGAGCGAGTAGAGATCGCACGCGCTGCTGAGCATCGGCAAAATGCCGAACTGCACCTCGGGAATGGGCACCCCAAGGGCCTGCTTTAGGCGAGCCGCCACGTCGTCCTTCATCCGCGTGGGGATCGTCCGGATCCGCACCTCGCCGGGAGCCATCGATCCCTTGGCGTCGACGGTCGCGTACTGATCGATCCGCACCGGTCCCAGGCCGTAGCGCAGCCACAGCAGATCGTTCTTGCCGGGCATCACGCGTTCCTGGGTCTGGAGCGTCCCCTCCAGCACCACCCCGCCCGGGCCGTCGGTCACGACATTGCGCAGGCGCAGCCACCCCTTGCCCTGCATCTGCTGGCTGACGCCGGCGGGGGAGTACATCGACATCGGGGCGCTGCGCCCAGTGACGAAGTACTTGAGGTCGGTCCCCTCGACCGGCATTTCCATCCCATCCCCAGGCTGGACCAGCGAAACCTTGTTGCTCCAGAGCAACGGGGCAGCCCCAAAGGCGTCGCCAAGG
This sequence comes from Phycisphaerales bacterium, assembly GCA_021732675.1. Classification (GTDB taxonomy): domain Bacteria; phylum Planctomycetota; class Phycisphaerae; order Phycisphaerales; family UBA1924; genus RI-211. The sequence goes on along the minus strand of JAKFUN010000240.1, from coordinate 7,175 downwards.
CTGATCCGGAAGCTCGACGCCGCGATGTTGAGCATGGGGGCCTGGGTCTGCGCGATCGAGGCTCGGACCGCGGCAGCCGCCCCAGCAAAGACCATCAGCTTGACGTGCAGCGCCTCGACCATGTGCCCGGTGCGATCCGACGGAGCTAGCATGAGCCACCCGGCCCCGGGAGCGACCAGGGTTTGCGGGCCTGCCATGGTGCCCCGCGTGCCCTGGCTCATGCCCCCGGCGGCTGAGGCGATGGTCTTGAGCAACCCGTCGGCTGGTCCGGCGTCCGTCTCGAGCCCCGCCAAGGCATCAATAAACTGCTCATACCCGAGCGGAGCCAGGCGCTGGGCCATCATGAGCCCCCCACCGGGGTTCAGGCCCACCACGCCCGGGCCAAGGCCAAGGGCCGCCCCGTCCGTGCCGAGCATCTCAACGGGCACCAGGTCCGACTGTTCGCCCAGCTCGCGCTGGTACAGATGCCGCGAGAGCGTCGCGGCGTACCCCGGCACGCCCTTCTTGCTCAACATCCCGTCGTCGGTACACAGCGCCCACGTCGCGTTGGTTTTCTTGTCCTTGGGCGACACCGGCAACAGGGCCTTGGTGTCAATAAAAATCGGCTCGGGGTTCTCGCGCTCAAAGCCGGTCAAAACCAGCCCGTGCTCCGGGGCCGACGCCAGGGCCTCGCAGCGGCTCTTCCAGCGCTCGTCCAGCACCCGGTTATTGATCACCTCGCGATAGGCGGACAACGACTCGGCCAGGCCGGTGACATCCTGCACCCAAAGCTCGAGCCACTCTTGCACGCGCCCCGCGCGATCGGCCAGGCACCCGAGATACACCCGCGCGTCCATGGTTTCGCGCAAAGGCACCAGCCCGCCCTCGGCCTTCACCACCACGCACAAACGCACGGCCCCGGTTTCGCCCGGGGTGATCGGCGCGAGCCCATACCCCACCGGGCACGCCCGCGGCACATCGGCAAACACAAATGACGCCACGTTTGCCACGAGCGACTCCTTCCTCCTCTCAACCCCCCCTGAGCCGTCCAGTGTAGTAACTCACAGGCCGGGGTAAAGGCTCCTGCCCCTTCCAGAACGCGAGAACCGCGCCCCGCGCCCGACCCGCTACCCATGCCCGAGGTAGGCCTTGCGCACCTCGTCGCTCTGGGCGAGCTCAGCCGCCGCCCCTTCCATGGTGATCCGCCCGACCTCGAGCACGTACGCCCGGTGGGCAACTCTGAGCGCCATGTTGGCGTTCTGCTCAACAAGCAGAATGGTGGTGCCCGACGCATTGATGTCGCGGATGATCTTAAAAATCGTCTGCACGATCTGGGGGGCCAGGCCCAGGCTGGGTTCATCGAGCAAAAGCAGGCGGGGCTTGGCGATCAGGGCCCGGGCCATTGCCAGCATTTGCTGCTCACCCCCGGACAGGGTGCCGGCGCTCTGCTTGAGGCGCTCGCGCAAGCGCGGGAAGAGGCCCAAAGCCCGCTCGCGATCCGCCGCGATGGCGCCTCGCTCGCTGGCGGGACGCACAAACGCTCCGAGCTGGAGATTTTCATCCACGGTCATGTTCGGAAAGACCCCACGTCCTTCTGGGGACTGCACCAGCCCGAGCCGGACGATCTCGTGGGGCGGGGTGGCGCGGATCGAGGCACCCTCGAAGAGGATGTCGCCACTGGCCGGGCGCAGCAGGCCCGAGATGGTGCGCAGCGTGGTGCTCTTGCCAGCGCCGTTGCTGCCAATCAGCGTCACGATCTCGCCCTGGTTGACCCGCAGGGAGATCCCGTGCAGGGCTTTGATCGCCCCGTAGTTCACTTTGAGATCGCGGACTTCAAGCATTGGAGGCTCCCGAGGGCGCGTCGGCAGCTTCGACGCCCAGGTAAGCCTCGATCACCCGCGGATTGTTCTGGATTTCGCCCGGGGTCCCCTCGGCGATCGTCTTGCCGTAGTCCAGCACCGTGATGCGCTCGCAGATTTCCATCACCAGGCCCATGTCGTGCTCGATGAGCAATATCGCGGTCTTGAACTCGTCGCGCACGCGACGGATGAGGTCGCGCAGTTCTTTCTTTTCCTGGGGGTTCATGCCGGCCGCGGGCTCGTCGAGCAGCAGCACCTTGGGGTCGGTGGCCAGTGCCCGGGCGATCTCCAGCCGGCGCTGGTCGCCATAGGGGAGGTTTTTGCCCTGCTCGTCGGCGCGATCGGCGAGGTCAAAGAGGTCCAACAGCCCGCGGGCTTTGCCCTCGATCGCGCGTTCTTCCGCCCGCGACCCGGGGGTGCGCAGCACACTCGCCCACATCGAGTGCTTAACACGCACGTGGCACGCCAGCTTGACGTTGTCCAGCACGCTCAGTTCGCCGAAGAGCCGAATGTTCTGGAAGGTCCGGGCCATGCCCCCGGCCGCGATGCGGCTGGGACGCTTGCCCGCGATCGAACGCCCCGCCAGCGCGATCTTGCCCTCATCGGGGGTGTAGACCCCGGTCAGCAGGTTGAAGACCGTCGTCTTCCCGGCGCCGTTGGGGCCAATGAGCCCTTTGAGATCGCCCCCGGCAAGCGAAATGCCGAACGACTGGACGGCCTTCAGCCCCCCGAAGGTCTTGCATACCCCCGACGCCTCCAGCACCAGCGCGCTCACGACCCGCCCCGCTTTCGAGTTCTCGACCCGGTCAGCCAACGCCAGGTCCGCTTGTCCCAGATCTCACGCACCCCCAGCAGCCCCTGCGGGCGCAGCAGCATCATGAGGATCAGCGCGGTCGCATACGCCACCATGCGATACTCGCTGACCGAGCGCAGCAGCTCGGGCAAAATCGTCAAAATGATCGCGGCCAGGAACGCCCCGCTGATGCTCCCCAGCCCCCCCAGCACCACCATGATGATGATGTCAAAGCTCTTGACGAACCCCAGCTCGCCCGCGTTGAGCTGCACCCCCACCGTGTGGGCAAACAACGCCCCCGCGCACCCGGCGAAAAACGCCGAGATCACAAACGCCCGCACTTTGTAGCGGGTGGTGTCCACGCCCATCGCCTCGGACGCGATCTCATCCTCGCGGATCGACAAGAACGCCCGGCCATACGTGCTGCTCTTGATCCGATACGCCACCAGCACCGTCAGCAGCGCGAAGACCCAAACCCAGAAGAGGCTGGTGTAAAACGGCAACCCGCTGAACCCCAGCGCCCCGCCCAGGTACTTAGGAAGCTGCCACAGCGGGGTCTTGGCGATCTCCTCGGGGTCGTATAAGGTCTCGGTGGTTTGGCTCTGGATCAGCACCCGGACGATCTCTCCAAACCCCAGTGTGACGATGGCGAGGTAGTCCCCGCGCAGTCGCAGGCTGGGCAGACCCACCAGGTAGCCGCACCCCGCCGACGCCACGCCCCCCGCCAGAATGCTCAGACCAAATAGGGCGTCGCCACGCGTGAGCCACGCACCCTGCCGCCCCTCTGGCGCCGAGCTCAGCAGCCCCCCGGCCATCTCCGCGCTTCCAAAGAGCCGGAACGAGCCGTAGTACACAATGCCCGCGGCGACATACGCCCCCACCGCCATAAACGCCGCGTGCCCGATGCTGAACTGCCCGGTAAACCCATTCACCATCGTGAGGGAGACTGCCAGAATCACGTTGATGCCGATATCCAGCAGCAGCTTGGCGGCAAAGTCCCACCCTGCGCTCACCAGCAGAGGCCCCACCACCATCTGCAACACCACCGCCAGCAGCAGGCAGGCCAGCACCGGAGCCCAGGCGCGCACCAGCGTGGTGAGGCTGCTGGCCCCCGGCTGCATCGCGTGCTGATCTACCCCGTGCCTCATGCGTTAGACCTTTTCGACGCCCACGCGCCCCAGCAGCCCGCCGGGCCGAACCAGCAGCACGAAAATCAGGATTCCAAAGACGTAGATATCCACCACCGCGGGCGACTGGTACGCCTTGACGAACATCTCCGCCAGGCCAATCAGCAAACCCCCCAGCATGGCCCCGCGTATGTTGCCGATACCCCCCACCACCGCCGCGACAAAGGCCTTGAGCCCCAGCAACACCCAGATGGCGGCTGCGGGCTGGCCCAGGCCCGAGTACTTCTGCCCGAACAGAAAACCGGCGGCGGCCGCCAGCATCGCCCCCAGCACGAACGTGAAGCTGATCACCTTGTCAACCGGAATGCCCATCAGGGCGGCGTTGCGTTCGTTGAAACTCACCGCCCGCATCGCCCGCCCGAGCTTGGTGTGAAACACCAGCCGATCGAGGGCGAGCATGAGAATGATCGACGTCCCCCCGGCGATGACGTCCAAAAGGCGGACCTGAATCGGCTGCACGTCCCACGAGCCCGCTGTCGCTCCGGGGGTGCCGCCAAAGGTGGCCAGCACCTTGTCAGGAAGCAACGCCGGCATCCCCTGCGGGCGGGTGCCGAACATCCAATCAAGCTGGCCCACGTTCTGGAGGAAGAGGCTCACGCCGATGGCGGTGATGAGCACGTTGAGACGGGGTGCTTTGCGCAGGGGCTTGTAGGCCAGACGCTCCAGGCTAAACCCCACCACGCCACAGGTGAGCATCGAGACCAGCAGAATGACCCCGCCGGCGACGAGCTTCTGATCAGCCGCGAAAAGCGCCCGGGCCACCAGCACCAGCCCCGCCGCCGAGAACCCCCACCCCGAAACCAGCAGCAACGTCCACGCCCCGGAGGGGATCTTTCCTAGTCTCAACCTGCCCACCAGGGCATACACCCCGCCCGCCACCCCGACGGCGACCAGGACGAATAGCACCCAGTTGGCGATGTGGGTGGGCTGCCCTTGAGGCCACCCGGCACAGAGGGCCACGGTGTAGGACATCCACGCCCCCAGCACAAAGATGTCGCTGTGGGCGAAGTTGATGAACTTCAGAATGCCGTAAACCATGGTGTAGCCCAGCGCGATCAGCGCATACAGGCTGCCCACGGCCAGACCATCCATCAGAGTTTGAACGAGCTTCTCGATCACAGGGAGGGGGGATGGTACCAAGTCGGCGCGTCCAAACCACCCCCGGGGGGAAGGATCCAAAAACACCAAGGCCCCGAGGGTTGTTCCCCGGGGCCTTGATGGTGATGGTTCGGGCCTTGCTTAGGTGCTGGGCGCGTTGGCTTTTTCGCCCGGGGCGCTTCGGGTGTCCTTAGGCTTGTTGGCCGCGAGCTTCGTCAAGGCCTCGGAAGGGGCGACCCCTTCAAAGTACAGGTGATCCTCGGGCTTGCCGTCGGGGCCGTTGCGTCGGGTGATCTTGATCCCGCTGGGGGCTTCGAACGAGCTGGACAGCAGCATTTCGCTCAACGGATCTTCGACAAACTGCCCGATGGCGCGGCGGAGGGGTCGGGCCCCGTACTCCGGGTTGTAGCCGCGATCGATCAGGAACTCCTTGGCGGCCGGGTCCAGTGCCAGCTCATACCCCTGTTGCATGAGGCGCTTCGAGAGCTTCGCGACCTCGTAATCGATGATGCTGGTGATGTCTTCCTTGCTCAGCGGGCGGAAGACGATGATGTCGTCCAGCCGGTTGATGAACTCGGGGCGGAAGAACCGCTCGATCTCCTTGAGCAGCACCGTCTTGATGTTGTCGTAGTCGGTCGCCTCGGTGCGCTTGCCAAAGCCGAAGCCGGCCCCGCCCTTGATGAGGTCCGCCCCCAGGTTGCTGGTCATGATCAGGATGCAGTTGCGGAAGTCGACGTTCCGCCCGAACGAATCGGTCAGGCGCCCTTCTTCCATGATCTGCAAGAGCATGTTGAAGACGTCCGGGTGTGCCTTCTCGACTTCGTCGAGCAGGATCACCGCGTACGGGCGACGCCGAATCCGCTCGGTGAGCTGGCCACCTTCTTCGTAGCCGACATATCCAGGAGGCGCACCCACCAGGCGGCTGACGTTGTGCTTCTCCATGTACTCGCTCATGTCCAGGTGCACGAGGGCTTCCTCGTCCCCGAACATGAACTCGGCCAGGGCCTTGCTGAGCAGGGTCTTGCCCACGCCGCTGGGCCCAACGAAGATGAACGACCCCATCGGACGCTTGGGGTCCTTGAGCCCGGCGCGAGCGCGCCGGATGGCCTTGGCGACCGCCTTGATCGCATCGTTCTGGCTGATGACCTTCTTGTGAAGGTCGTCCTCGAGCTTGAGAAGCCGCCCGGCTTCGTCCTTCTCGAGACGCTTGAGGGGCACGCCCGTCATCTTGGCGACCACCTCGGCGATGATCTCCTCATCGACGACGCCGTCCGCCTCCTGGGCCTTGGCCCGCCACTCGCGCTGAGTTTCTTCCTTCTTCCGGCGCAGCTGCTCGGCTTTGTCGCGCAGTTCGGCGGCCTTCTCATAGTCCGCCGCCTTCACCGCCTCGTCCTTCTCGACGGTAAGGCGCTCGATGTCGCCCTCAAGCTCCGCCAAATTCGGGGGCTTGCTCATGCTCTTTAGACGCACCCGAGCCCCCGCCTCGTCGATCACGTCGATCGACTTGTCGGGCTGCACGCGGCCAGAGATGTACCGGCCCGACAAATCCACCGCCGCCTTGATCGCGGCATCGGTGATGTGGACCCGGTGGTGCTGCTCGTACTTCTCGCGCAAGCCCTTGATGATCTCGACGGTCTGCTCGGCGTTGGGCGGGTCCACGGTGATGGCCTGGAAGCGCCGGGCCAAGGCCGCGTCCTTCTCGATGTACTTGCGATACTCATCAAACGTCGTCGCACCGATGCACTGGATCTCGCCTCGGGCCAGCGCGGGCTTCAAGACGTTGGACGCGTCGATCGCCCCCTCCGCCCCGCCCGCGCCAACCAAGGTGTGAAGCTCGTCGATGAAGAGCATCACGTTCTTCGCGCGGCGAACTTCGTTCATCACCGCCTTGATGCGCTCCTCGAACTGCCCGCGATACTTGGTGCCCGCCACCATCATCGCCAGATCGAGCACCACCAGACGCTTCTCGCTCAAGATGTCCGGCACGTCGCCGGCGATGATCCGCTGGGCCAAACCCTCGACGATCGCGGTCTTGCCTACGCCCGCTTCGCCCAGCAGCACCGGGTTGTTCTTGGTGCGGCGGCACAAGACCTGCACCACGCGCTCGATCTCGTTCTGACGCCCGATCACAGGATCAAGCTCGCCACCCCTGGCCAGTTCGGTCAGGTCGCGACCGAAACTATCCAGGGCCGGGGTCTTGCTCTTGCCCTTGGCCGCGGCTGAGCCGGGACCCGAAGGCCCCGACGACCCCAGCGCCCC
>JAKFUN010000253.1 GCA_021732675.1 Phycisphaerales bacterium | reverse complement strand
CCACCAGCGCCAATCGACCGCCCGCGCCCACCCACTCCAGCAGCGCGGCCCGGGCCCGAGCGTCGGCCTTGGCCAGCGCCGTCGCCCGCGCGATCACCACGTCCGTCCCCTCGTAGCTCAGCCACGCGCGGGGCAACTCACGCACGCTGCCCACCGTGTCCAAGACCACAAGGTCGCGCAACATTCCTGCCCGCTCGGGGACTGGCTGGCCTGGGTAGCTCGGTGGCCCATCGTCGTCCTGCTGTTCTTCGGAACTCAGGCTCCCCCGATCGCGGATCGCCTCGGCGAGGCCATCGTCCCCCGCCACGAGCAATCGCAGCGTCCCTTGCATGGGCTTGAGCGCACTGACCCCGGGGCCAGAGCCCCCAAAGTTGATGTACGTCGAGTCGAGCACGCGACCCGAGTCGTCGGAGAAAGTGACGACCAGAGCTTGGCACGCCCCCGGAACGCAGGCTGCCAGCTCCACCGGAACCGTCACGCCCGGAGTCGTGGAGGCCCGAACGCTGATGCTCGCGTCTTGCGTTCCATCCTGCGGGTACGACAGAGTTACGACCCCCTGCACGGCCCGCGCGCCGCTGGAAATTCGGACGATCACCGGCGACCACCGATCCGCGGTCAGCTGCTGCCCGAACGGAAAGTTCACACTCTCGATGCGGAGCTTGTTGGGTGAGCGCTCCCCGTCCCGAGCTTTCACCCCTTGAGCCTGCCCCGACGCAACCTGGCCCACCAAGAGCTCGCAGGAGGTAAGCAAGCACATGGCCAACAGGCGGGCAATCGTCACACATGCACCTTTTTGTTGTACACGAACCACTCGACCATCAAGACCAGCATTCCCGCCAACAGCAGCCAAGGCCAGATCTGCTTGCGCGCGGCCTGCGGGGCCCGGCTCTGCGCCAGGACGTCCTTATTCGAGAGTTCTACCCGGTCCAGAGCTCCCACGTCCGACTCCTGAGAATCAAGGAGCGACGAAACAAAGAAGCGCTTGGCGCCGCCCGAGATCTTGACGTCGGTCGCGCCGGCCGTGCCCTTCCAGGAGAGTTCGTACACCCCAACCTCTTTGAGCGGGCCAAAGACGACCCGCCCGTCCGTGCCGACGCCCACGGTCTGTGATTCCCCCCCCGGCAACTTGAGCGAGGCGTCGCTCGCGCCGGCCGGCAGCCGGTCGGTGAGCACGCTGCCCGGCTGCACCTGTCTCAATGCTCCCCCGTCGATCTCGTCGCCCAGATACGCCGTCGCCTGGGCCATGAAGACCACGAAGCTGACATTGAAGGGCCAATCGCTCTCGGCCAAATCAAAGGGAACGACCACAGCGTGAACATCGCCCGCGACCGAGTCGACCAGAATCGGCCCGGTATCGGTCCAGGCGAGTGCGGTTGCTGCGGAGCCCGGGAGAACCTCGATCTTGCGCGACTTGGCGACGTTGAGCCCGTCGAGATTGACGCTGCGCAGCAGCGGATGGTCGCGGCGCCAGTCGACGATCGAGCTCGCCCCTGCTTCACCCACCAGCTTGATCCCCGACGACTGCCCGCTGATCCGCAGCGGGACCTCGCCCAGGATGAGGTAGCGCCCCGGCGGTAGATCCGCCTCCTTCGGGGCCGCCGGAGCATTGGCCGGGGTTGGGCCCGCGACGGTTGGGGTGCTCCCGGGTACCACTGGGGTGGTCGTGGCTGGAGGCGCCCCGGGAGTGTTGGCAGGGACCTCACCCCCTGGCGACTTCTTAGCCCCGTCCGGGAGCCAGCGATCCAGAATGACGACATCGAACTCCGCGAGCGTGCCCGCCTGGGCCCGCTGCTGAAACTGGGCAGGGGTGAGCTCGACGAGCTTGCTCAGGGGCAAGCCACTGAGCACGCTGCTGACAAACAGGTTGCCCCCGGGCTGCACCAGCGCCACCGCCAGCTTGCGGGCCGGCGGAACGACCAACCAGGCAGAGTCGTCGATCGACATCACGTCCCCACTGGGCGGATCGCCACTGCCGGGGTCGCGCAACCGGGCCTGCACCACCGCCCCGTCGCTGCGATCGATCTGAAAGACCACGCCCGACAACCCGGGCTGGAGCGAGGTGCCGTCGGTGGCCGGCGCGTCGGGGGCCTTCCCCCCTGCCGCCTCCGCGGCTTCTCTGGCCCTGGCCGCGGCCTGCGCTTCCTGGGCCTTGTTCAGCCCGAGCCCGGTCTTGGAGGCCGCCGGCAGATTGGCGGTCTTGATCCCCTTGCCCGCGCCGTCGATCAGAAACTCGACATCGACGGTGCGCTCCAGGGGCTGGTTGTTTTGAAGCGAGACAAAGACACTCAGACGCGTCGGGTCCTCAAAGCTCCGCTCCGAGCGGATGCCCACGATGCCCACGTTGGTCGCATCACCCTGCCCGAGCTTGTGAAACTCAACATGGTCATCCTGGCCCGGGGTCGCCTTGGCAGCGTCGGGGATCCGACCATCCGAGAAAATGTGGATCGCCATCGGCTCGCCCGCGATCAGCCCCCGGCCCTCGACAATCCGCTGAGGTGACTGCGCCTTGGCCAGACGCATCGCTTCATCCAGCAGCGTCGGGCCATCCCGAGGGGTGATCTCCTGCACCCGACGCTTCAGCAGCTCCTTGTCGCTGGTGAAGGTCGACTGCAACGTCTCGCCCTGGGAGTCAAAGGCGATGATCATCGCGCTGTCGGCTTTGTCGCTCGCCAAGAGCCCGCCGTCACGCATCGACTCAATCAGCGTGATCGCCTGTTTCTTTGCCGCCTCGAGCCTTGAGGTCTTCCCACCCTTGCCGTCGCTCTCATCCACACTCGTCATCGACCCCGACCGGTCGATAAGAATCACCTGCCGATCGCCATTGAGCGTGCTTCCTGCCAGTTCCGGCTGAGCCAACGCCACGCACACCCCGGCGAGCACGATCAGTTGCAACAGCAGCAGAATATTGCGGCGGAGCTTCTGAAACGGTGCGTTGGCCTGCAGGTCTTGAATCGCCTTGCGCCACAGAAGCGTGGTGGAGATCTCCATGTCGCGCCGGCGCAGCTTTAGGAAGTACAGAATGATCAGCGTGGGGGCGGCGATGGCCGCGGCGATCCCGCCGATCAGAGGAGTCAGCCAGGTCATTTCACGATCCCCCTCTTGCGCAGGTAATCGAGCACCATCACGTCGATCGGGGTGTCGCTGCGCACCGTCAGCAGCGTGAGATCGCGCCGGGCGCAGAAGGTTCGAAGCTGATCGCAATACGCCCCGAGCATGGCCTTGTATCGCTTCAGCAGCGGCGCCGAGATCGTAACCTCGGCCAGATCGCCATCTTCGACGTCCTTGAGACGCAGGTCACCGGTGATCGGGGGCTCAAGCTCCTGCGGGCTGAGCACCTGAATCACAAAGACGTCGTAGCCTTGCCCCACCAACCGGCGCAGGCCCTGCTCGTAGCCTTCCTTGAAGAAGAAATCCGAGAAGACCAGCATGAGGCCCTTGCCGCGGCGGGAGAGTGCGATACGTTCCGCGGCCTCGCGAAACGAGTAGGTGCCCCCCGGGTTCAGGCTGCAAATCCAGTTGGCCAGATCGTGCGAGCGGCGCTTGCCGCGAAGATCGCGCAGCGAAGAGATCACGCTGCTGGGCCCTGGCCCCATGGCGGTGGCGCTGACGCGATTGAGATTGACCAGCCCGACGTAGCCGAGGGCCATGATGGCCTTTTGCATGAAGAGAAACTTGGAAGGGTCGCCGCAGTCGCTGCTGGCCGAGCAGTCGATGACGAGTTGGAGCGAAAGGTCCTCCTCTTCGAGAAAGAGCTTGAGAAAGATCTGGTCCAGGCGAGCCAGAATGTTCCAGTCGATGTGCCGAATGTCGTCGCCGGTGGAGTAGGTCCGGTGATCGGCAAACTCGACGGATTGCCCGCGCTTTTTGCTGCGCCGCTCGCCCTTGAGCTTCCCGAAGAAGACCCGCTTGGACGAGAGATCCAAAGGATCGAGCTTGGCGATGAGCTCGGAAGTGAGCAGATCGTCCATGCGCTTGGGCCGGGTTGGGGTGATGGTGGGGAGCATGGTGTTGAGCTGGCCCCTCTCTCCTAGAGGGGCATCTTTCTACCTCCGGCCCTCCCTCACGGTCGGGCTGCCGATTCGCCGATTCTGATTTGGCCATCCAGCAATCTGGTACCTAGCAATTTCGCCCTACACCCCCACCCGCACCGGCTCGGTCGGCGTCAACGCCACGATCTGGCGCACCAGCTCATCCGGGTCCACCCGGTCGGCCTCGGCCTCAAAGTTCATCAGCACGCGATGGCGCAGGCTCATCGTTGCGATGCTCTTGATGTCGTTGAACCCGACGTGGTAGCGTCCTTCGATCAGCGCCTTGACCTTGCCCCCAAGCATGAGCGCCTGAGCCGCACGCGGGCTGGCCCCGCAGCGCACGTACTTGTTGGTCGGGCCATCACTCCCCCCGGCGGCCATCTCCCCCCCCGGGTGCGTCGCCAGCACCAACCTCGCGATGTACTCCTTCACGTGCGGCGCCACGATGCACCCGCGCACCAGCTTCTGGGCTTCCAGAATCGCGGTTGCGTCCAGCACTTTTTCCGCCTCCGGGTTGGCGTTGCCGGTGGTGCGATCCAAGATCGTCATAAGGTCCGGAAGCGTGCTGTATCCCACCACGATCTTGAAGATAAACCGGTCGAGTTGGGCTTCAGGGAGCGGATACGTCCCTTCCTGCTCGATGGGGTTCTGCGTCGCCAGCACCAGGAAGGGGAGTTGCAGCTTGTAGGTCGTGCCCGCGCTGGTGACGCTGCGTTCCTGCATTGCTTCCAGCAGCGCGCTTTGCGTCTTGGGCGTCGCCCGGTTGATTTCGTCGGCCAGCACCACCTGGGCGAAGATCGGCCCGCGCTGGAACTCGAACTTCCGCCGCCCGGTCTCCGGGTCTTCCATCACGATGTTCGTGCCGATCACGTCAGCGGGCATCAGGTCGGGCGTGAACTGAATGCGGCTGAACGGCAAGCTCAACGCCTGCGCCAGCGTGCGCACGAGCAGGGTTTTGCCCAAGCCCGGCACACCCTCCAGCAGCACGTTGCCGCCTGAGAAGAGGGCCATCAGCACCCCCTCCACCCCGTCGGCGTTGCCCACGACCACCTTGCCGATCTCGGCCTTGAGCTTCTGAAACGTCTGCTTGAACTGCTCGCACTGCGCCTTTACCTCAGCGGGCGTTTCCATCTTGATTTCGCGTTCAACCGGAGCCATGCGTCACACTCCTTGGTGCTTGTGTCCTGCGTACCCCCTCTCTATGCGAGGGGTTCTGTCGTGCTTCACCCACGGCTGCCGCCGGGGGCTCTCTACCTCACCAGCGCTCCCAAACCCACCCCGCTTGATTCAGCAATTTGGAACTTTGGCGTTTAGCCATTTGAATCCTCCCCCATCTCATCCTGCGCCTTCTTCTTCGCCTTGAGCAGCCTCCCCATTCCCTCTTCGCTCGACGGTCCATCCTTCTTGAGCACCCGCGTGGGTGTCACCCTGGCCTCGGCCCCGCCGATGGCCACCCCGCTCTTGCCCGCGTTCTTCAGTTGCTCCGCGCTGGCCTCGAACTTCACGCTCGCCGTCTTGACGGCCTGGCGGGCCGCCTCGCGGGCTTGCGCTTCCAGTTCCGCCGGCGTCAGCTTCCCTCGCTCTGCGAGCTTGGCCCGGGCCTGCTCGCGGGCCGCCTTGAGCCCGCCGATTGCGACCCCCGCCTGGGCTCCCCCGGCGCCAAACCCGCGCCGCAGCGAGCGCCACATCGCCGGGATATCGATCCGCACCCGCCGCACACCGACATCCATTAGAAACATCGTGAGCGCCGCGATCGCCGCCCACAGCCAGAAGGGCTGGGTCGATACCGGCATCTTGATCCCCTCGCGGCTCCACAGCTCCGCACTCGTCACATTGTCCCAGTCCAACACCCGCCCGCCCGTCAACTGCGCCACCTGCGTCAAGAGCCCGGCGTTGTCCTCCAGCGTGCGAAACTCATCCGCGAAGGGCCGCGTCACCGCCGCCTGCACGCTCCCCTGCAACACCTTCCCATCCTGCGACGGATCGGGCACTGCGTACTTGAGCCCCAGCACATACGCCCCCGGCTTGCCCGTGCTCGCCACTCCTTGATAGCGCCCCGGACCGATCTGCTTGAGCTCCACGTCTTGCCCGTCACCATCGGGTGAGGCCAGCCGTCCTTGAAACTGTGCAAAGTTCAATCGCTCACCCGCGGCGTCCGTCGCCTCCACCGTGATGATCGTCTTGTCACCCTTGTTCTCGGTGATCACCTTCATGTTGGCGTTGCCCTGCGGGCGCATCACCCAGCGCAGTTGCTGCTCCCAGAACTGCTGGTAGTTCCCCCACGCCACCCACTGCGGGTTCCAGCGCGTCGTCGCGTCGCTGGCATACGTCACCACCCGCCCCAGCCCGTACTGCCACTCCGCCAGAATCGGATCCCCCTCGCGACCCTTCAGCGTCGTGAGGCTCAGCCCCTCGCGCTCCGCCATCACCACATATCCGCTGATCGGCGGCACACTGCTCAGCCCTCGCAGCGCTTGCCCCCCCGCCAACACCTGGGGCACGAACGCATTCCCCTCCCAGATCAGGCTCCGGCGCACCGTCTGAGCCTCTTTGATGAAAATCCCGGGGATGGTGGCCAACCCCGCCTGGGTGTTCACGAAGTAGTAGCGCCCGCCGCAGTAGTCCGAGATGAACTTCATCCGCCCCGTTTCGGTCCCCCCGTGCGGGTAGACCCCCACGCACGACACCGTGATGCGCTTCGCGACAAACTTGTCCAGCAGAGATGTCGGGGGCGTTTGGGCATCGCCATCGGAGATCATGATGACGTGGCGCTGCCCGGCATCGGCAGCCGCCAACCCGTCGTAGGCCAACTGCATCGCGGGCGTGAAGTCGGGCATGTCGCCGAAGGCCAGGTTCTGAATGCTCCGCTTGGCCGCCGACCCATCCCCCACCAGCGACAACGGATGCACCCAGCTATATCCCCCGCCCCAGCCATACTCGACCATCCCGAACAAGTCGAGCCTTGAGAGCGAGTTCAGGGCCGACTCGGCAACCTTCTTCCCGAGAAACACCCCGTCGGGCGCTTCGACGCTGTGCAGCACCAGGGCGAGCGCCCCCTTGGGCATCTGGCGCTTGTCGGGTGGGTCGAGCTTTACCGGGAGGGCGTCTTCCAGGGGCGAGCCGATCCACCCGCCGGCACCAAAGCTGTGGGGCCCGCCGATCATCAAGAGCCCGCCACCCGTCTCGTGAATGTACTGGCGCAGATCCTCCTGCCCTTTTTGCGTGAAGTCATACGCCGATTCATCAAGCATCACGATCGCGTCGTAGCCGTTCAACTCCGTGAGTGAGCTCGGCAGATTCGCAGCGGTGCGCACTTCAGCACGGATCTTGGACTTCTCCAGCGCGTCCAGAAATGGCTGATTCTCTTCCGGCTTTTGGCAAAGAACCAATATCCGCCCCTCGCCCGACACAATCGTGACCACCCCGCTCTGGTTGTTCTGAGTTACCGCGTCGTCAGATGGCCCCTCGGGCTCGAAGACCGCGTCAAACTTCTGAGGCCCCGCCCGCTGCACCTTCACCGGCAGCTCCAGCACGTTCAGCCCGCCTTTGAGCGTCACCCGGGCCGCCTCCGCCGGCGAATCCGGATCCAAATCCAGCGGCTGATCGTTCATCAGCACCGTCAGCCGCCCGCGCGATGCCTTGGTCGCCTGCAACACCACCCGCAGATTGATCGTCTCCCCCTCGCGGGCCGTCGCCGGCGCGACCACCCGGTCCACCAGCACCTCGTTTTCGTACTTGTATCGCACTGGCAGGACGTCGATCGGTACGCCCTGCGCCTTGGCCGTCTCCGCGGCTTGCAACACGTTCCCGTCCGTCTGGTTGCCGTCGCTGATCAGCAAAATCCGAAAGCCCGCGTCCTTGGGCGCGGTGGCGATCGCCAGGCGAACCCCGGTCGCCAAGTCGGTGCCGTCTGTCGCCCCAATGTGCTGACGCTCCACATGGTCGTTGAGCTTGGAGGGAAGCTCCTGCACGTAGGCGTTTTTGGCGACCGTGAGCACACCCAGGCGATCGTCCTTGTGCTCCGAGCGCTGGGCGGCCCGCTTCACATACTCATCCACCTCCGGCTGGCGCGTCGCGGGTACAGAGTCGCTCGCATCGATCACCACGTTGACCGCCAGGTCTTTGGCTTCCCGCCGCCACATCGGCTCGGCCATCGCCAAGGCGAGCAGGAAGAACACCAGCAGACGCAGGGTGATCGCCGCCCACTTGGTCACCGTTCCCAGCCCCGACAAACTGCGCCGGGCCAGCAAAATCGTGATCAACCATGTGATCGGAATCAGCAGCAGCCAGATCGGCTTGGTGCACTGCACCGGGCCAAAGACCATTGACGCCAAGAGAGGCATGCTCATCCGCGCCCACCCCTCTTCGCGTCATCCGCCCCGACGGCCGGGCTGGCCCGGTTTCCATCGTTCGCCTGCTCGGTCGTTTGCTTCAAGGGGTGCCTGCCTGTGGGTTGATCGATCACCTGCACCCGGTTGTTGCCGCTATCGAGAATGTACACCCGCCCGTGCATCGCCGCGATCGCCCACGGGGTCGCCAAGTCTCCCGCGCGTCGGCCCGTCTCGCCATAGATCCCCAGGCTGGTCCCGGTCGCCAGCTCAAAACGCTGGACCCGGTTCCCCCCGAACTCAGAAACCATCGCCGTCCCGTCTCCCAGCAACACCAGCCCGTACGGGTACTTCATCTGTCCGATGCCATCCCCCACCTGCTCTGGGCCCCCGATCCACCTGACCAGCTTTCCCTCATACGTAAACCGCCCGATCCGATGGTTGCACGCGTCGGTAATGACCACTTCGTGGGCCGCCCGATCAATCTCCACGCTCTGCGGGCGGCTGAACTCCACCGGCTCCCCGCTCCCGCTCCCATATCGCCCAAACGCAAACCGGAAGACAAACTCCGTCTCGCCCCCGTGTGTCGATCCCGGCGACGGCTCATACACGCTCACCCGGTCGTGCCCGCCATACTCGCTCACATACAGCCGCGCTACGCCCGTGCCGTCCGGGGTTGGAAGAATGCCCACATCGGTCGGAAAAATGAACTGCCCATCCCCCTCGCCATAACTTCCGAACTGCGCGACCAGCTTTCCCGAACTCCGCCGAACATCCGAGCCCGCCGGACCCGCCACCGGCTCGTAGATCATCACCCGGTGATAGTGGGTGTCGGCGACATAGACCCTCGTGGCCCCCCCTGGAGGTGTAAAGACCGACATCCCGCACGGGCGACCGTTCTCATATTCCGGCATCCGCCACCCCAGCGTGCACTCGCCGGTCTTGGCGTCCACCCGCTGCACCCACGCCTGCTTGTCGATCACCCAAAGCTGCGAACCGTCGGTGTCCATGCACCGGGGGTAGGAAAACTGCCCGGGAGAGTCGCCCACCTCTCCAAAGCTAGTCACGAGCGACAAGGGCCCCCCTGCGGGCGGGGGCTTGGAGCACCCGCCCAGCAGCAGCAACGCCCCCAAGAGGCCGCCAAGCGCCGGTTGAGCCGTCGGTCGGGTTGTGGAAACCATCGCCATGCCACCCCGCGCGTAAAGGAACCAGCACCGATGCTCATCCTACTGACCAGTTGCACTGAAGGATGCGTTGGGATTCGGTCCGGTCTTCGTGCAGCCTCGCGGCGACGAAAACGATTTGATTTACCTCCCCACATCCGCGCGGCGACTCTCCCCCGCAG
>JAKFUN010000034.1 GCA_021732675.1 Phycisphaerales bacterium | reverse complement strand
CCCTCACCTTGACGACTATTCCGAGCAAAGATCGGCAACTGTGGGTTTCCTTGGGTCTCGCCCGCCCCTTCCCAAAACCACCCCAAGTTGCTGGCACCCTGCAAAATGCGCTTGCACGCGTGCGAAAAATCCATACGCTCCACGTCCAGTTGTGCGTGAACCCTCTTTCTCGTGCGAGGTTTGTTCGGAATGTCATACTCCACGCTCGCTCGTCTTCGCAAAGCCCCCATCAGCGGCCTCGTAATCGCCCTGCTCGCGGGCGGAGTGCCCCTGGCTGCTGGTGGCACGCTCATCACCGCGGCCCTGCTGCTGGTCCCCGCCGACCTTCCCACCCCCAGCATTCCCGCCGAGAACCCCATCACCGACGCCAAAAGGGTGCTCGGGAAGGCGTTGTTCTGGGACGAGCAACTCTCCAGCGATAACACCACCTCCTGCGGCTCCTGCCACATGCCCGAACAAGGTGGCAGCGCCCCCCGCACCGCCCTCCACCCCGGCAAGGACCAGACCTTTGGCACCTCCGATGACGCCGTCGGATCCCCCGGAGTGCGCTTTTCCACAGCGCAAGGCGAGTTCTCCCCCGACCCCGCGTTTGGCTTTGAAGTGCAGGCGACGGGCCGATATTCCCCGTCGGTGATCATGGCCGCCTTCAGCCCCGAGCTTTTCTGGGATGGGCGGGCCCGCGATACCTTCATCGACCCCCAAACCGGGGAGGTTCGCTCTCCGGTGGGTGCCGCTCTCGAAAGCCAGGCCGTCGGACCACCCGCCAACTCGGCGGAGATGGCCCACGCGGGCCGGGATTGGACCCAGATCTCGGCCAAGCTCGAAGTCGCCCGCCCGTTGGCGTTGGCGACCAATCTTCCTCCCGATTTGGCCAGCGCCCTAAGCCCCGGGGTGGACTACCCCGCCCTTTTCGCCTCCGCCTTCGGCGACCCCGCCATCAACGCCGATCGCATCGCCAAAGCCCTGGCGACCTACCAGCGAACCCTGATCGCCGACCAGACCCCGTGGGACCGTTACGTCGCCGGCGAGACGACGGCCATGACCCCCAACCAGATCGACGGGCTCGACGCCTTCGTGTCGGGCGGGTGTGCCGTCTGCCATGTGGAAGGCACCTTTGGCTCAGACATTTACGCCAACATCGGCGTGCGTCCCTCGTCAGAAGATCTCGGACGGCAGCGCGTCACCGGAAGCCCCGGCGACGCCGGAAAATTCAAGACCCCCAGCATTCGAAACGTCGGCCTGCGCTCTCACTTCATGCACAACGGGCGCTTTACCACCCTCTCGCAGGTCATGCGCTTCTACATGCAGAACAACGGCGCCCCCGAACGCTTCGAAGACAACCTCGACCCGACCGTGGCCGCCCTCACGGTCCCCACCTTCCGCTTCAACGCGGTGGTCGATTTCATGCGAAACGCGTTGACCGATCCGCGCGTCGCGGCTGCCCAGTTCCCCTTCGATCGCCCCACGCTCTTCTCCGAGCGGGCCTTGAGCTTCGCCCAGCCCGTTGCCGGCACCGGCATCGCCGGCTCGGGTGGGTTCGTCCCCAAAATCATCGCCGAGAGCCCCCCCATGATCGGCATCGACGAGTTCCGCTTGGGTCTCTACGACGCCCCCGGCGGCTCGTCCGCCACCTTGGTCGCGTCGCACCTCCCCCCCTCCGGTGCGCTGGTCGCCCCGGACATGATCTTCGGCCCGGTCTCTTTGCCGGGCAGTGGCGCGGGCGAGGGGTACGCCACCGTGCAGTTCCAGGTGCCTCTGAGCCTCTTCAACCAGGGCGAAGTTCTCTTCTTCCAGTGGCAAATCGCCGACCCCGCCGCCCCCAATGGCGTCGCGGCTTCTCAGGCCTCCCGACTGACCTTCTTCTGCCCGCGCGGCGGTTGCCCGGTCGCCTGCGACCCCGACCTCAACAAAGACGGCAACATCGATCAAACCGACGTCGACTTCCTCCTCAACATCATCGCCGGGGGCGACAACCCCGATGCCATCGACCCCGACTTCAACAAAGACGGCAACGCCGACACCTCTGACATCGACGCCCTCGTCAACACCCTGGCCGGGGGTGGGTGTCCGTGAGCCCAGCAGTCCCTCCGCATGAGGGACTGAGAGAGGGTCGAAGGACAATTTAATTGACGTTTCTGCTCCGTCGCGCGGCCTGGGCGGACGGTACCATGGTGGCATGAAGATCCACGAATACCAGGCGCGTGAACTGCTGACCCAGGCCGGCATCCCTGTCCCCGCTGGGCAGACGATCGAGTCGATCGAAGCCGCGGCCAGCGCTTACAAGGCCGCCGTCGCCGGCGCCGCGACCTCGCTGGCCGTCGTCAAGGCCCAGGTTCACGCCGGTGGGCGTGGCAAGGCCGGTTTCGTGAAGCTCGTCAACTCACCCGCCGAGGCCGAGGCCGCCGCCCGCTTCATGCTCACCAACCGCATGATCAGCCCGCAAACCCCGCCCGAGGGTCTTGAGGTCAAGAAGCTGCTGATCGCCGCGGGCGTCGACATCGCCGAACGCAAGGGTGGCGGGCGCGAGGAGTTCTACCTCGCCGTCACCACCGACCGACGCACCCGGCGCAACGTGCTGATCGCCTCGCGCGAAGGCGGCGTCGAGATCGAGCAAGTCGCCCACGATCGCCCCGACGCCATCATCAAAACCCCCCTCCACCCCCTCACTGGGCTGCAAGAGTTCCAGGCCCGTCAGATCGCCTTCAAGCTCGGCTTCACCGGCAAGCACGTGAACCAGGCGGCTGACATCATGATGAAGCTGACCAAGCTCTACGCCCAGAAAGACTGCACCCTCGCCGAGATCAACCCGCTGGTGGTGACCGCCGACGCCGCCGGGCAGCCCGGGCGGGTGATGGCGATCGACGCCAAGTTCAGCTTCGATGAAAACGGGCTCTTCCGCCACAAGGACATTCAGGGGATGGAAGACCCGATGGAAGAAAACCCCGCCGAGGCCCGGGCCCACACCTTCGGGCTGACCTACATCGCCCTCGACGGAAGCATCGGGTGCCTGGTGAACGGGGCCGGCCTGGCGATGGCGACCATGGACATCATCAAGCTGCACGGGGGCGAGCCGGCCAACTTCCTCGACGTCGGGGGCGGGGCCACCGAAGAAGCCGTGACCGAGGCCTTCGGGATCATCCTCAGCGACGCCCACGTGAAGGGGATCATGGTCAACATCTTCGGCGGGATCATGCGCTGCGACGTGATCGCCCAGGGGATCATCAACGCCGCCACCAAGTTCAAGAACAAGGACGGCAGCATCGGCTTCAAGGTGCCTTTGGTGGTCAGGTTGGAAGGAACCAACGTCGACGCGGGGCGCAAGCTGCTGGCAGACGCCCAGAGCAAAGTGCCCACGATGCAGGCGGCCACCGACCTGACCGACGGGGCCAAGAAGATCTGCGCGGCGGTGAAGTAGGCACCACTCAACAAACCAACTCGCCTGCCGACATCGCAATATGCACTTACGAGCCCGAAGCGCAAGCGAGGGTCACCTTGGTGAAGTCACGCGAAGGTGACCATCGCTCGCGCGTTGGGCGCGTCAAGACGTGACGCCCCGCTTGGACTGAAATCGCTTCAAAATGCTCAAAAAACAGCCCCCTCGAAGATCGAGGGGGCTTGTCATGGCGAGGTCAAGGGATGGGAGTGAATCGCCGTGGCGTGACCACCATGGTTACGGGCAAACCCCGCCAGCGATCACGTTGAGCAACACGTCGATGTCGCCCTGGTCGGTGGTGCCATCTTGGTTGAAGTCGGGGTCGATGGTGGTGGGGTTGTCGCCCCCCGCCAAGACGTTGATGAGGTAGTCGATGTCGCCCTGGTCGGCGTTGCCGTCCTGGTTGAGGTCGGGGTTGCAGCCAGGGCCGCCGCAAGCGCGATCGAACTCGGATAGGACAGTGAGCAGCGCGCCGTTGCCATTTCCGGTACCGCAGGTGTTCGATACGGTGCACCTGACGTACCAAGACTGGGTGTTGCTGTGCGGACATGACTGCACATTGATGGTGAGTGTGGACGAGTTGGCGCCCGTGGCAAAGGCATATCGGCGGCTGCCATCTGAGCAGGAGAGGGGCACCGGCGCGTCTCCTAACGCTCGCCAGTTTTCAAGATCGACCCGGATTTCCCATTGATATGTAAGTGGCGCGGTGCCGCCAGCCTCGACGGTGAAGACCGCGTCGGTGTTTGGACAAGTGGTTACTGGAGTAGCTTGAACCGTGACTTGGGGGTAGGAGGGCTGGTAGCTGTAGCGGGCGAAGTAGGCTGAGATTCTATTTTGGACGTTGGTAAAGTTTCCGCCCAGGCACATATCTCCGCTCGGGAGAAAACCAACAGCGAAAATGTTGGTACCGTTATAAGGGGTTTGATAAACTTCCCACCGTCCCAACATCTGATCAAAGCGATGAACGCTGGGATAGGACTGTGGATGATACATTCCGGCCACCACCAAGTCATCACCCGGGAGCGTCGAAACCGCACATACAACCGGGAAAATGTCTCCGGGGCCGTTTCCTATTGCGTGCCAGGTACCACTCGCCGGTCTGTAGCTGGCGACGTTCAGGGTGTCGCTCACACCATCCGCTGCGGAGAATGAACCGCCCACGATGAGATCTCCGTTAGTCAGCATCGCCGAAGCATTCACCGAAAGCAGGCCGTTCAAAGGCGGCGGGCTCATGCCAGCCCCAAGCGCCCCCCAGGAGTTGCTGGAGGGCTGATAGCGAGCGACGCTCCTCGCGGGCGCGCCGCCCGCGATAGTGAATGTGCCGCCAGCAAAGATGTCGTCGCCGGGCAGCAACGCGAGCGTGCGTACGGCACCGTCGGTGCCCGCTCCGAGGGCGGACCACCCATCGGTCGAACTGTACCGCGCAATGTTGGCCGCAGGCACGCCTCCCGCTGACGAGAAGCTGCCGCCCACGATGACATCTCCGTCTTCCTCCACCACGATCGCCCCCACCGCGCCACCGGTCCCAGCTCCCAGCGCGGACCAAACTCCGGTCTGGGGATCGATTCTGGCGATGTTGCTCGCTGGAAGCCCGTTGGCCACGCTAAAAACGCCCCCCACGAGCACGCTGCCATCGGGCGAGAGTGCTAGTGCACTGATCGTCGTGCCGTTTGTGCCGCCCCCTAGAGCCGACCAGGATCGATCGGTTGGGTCGTACAGCGCGATGTGGTTTGCCACCATGCCACCAATGGTGGTGAAGTCGCCGCCTGCGAGGAGGGTTCCGCCCGGAAGGTTGAGCAAAACACGGACGGATCCGTCGGTTCCGCTGCTGAGCGCGGACCACGCGGCGGTTGCCTGGGAGTAGCGAGCGATACGAGTGGCCGTCAGGCTCCCGATCGCAGTGAAGTTTCCGCCCGCGATCACATCTCCCCCGGGCATGGCCACCAGTACCTTGACGGGCCCGTTCATGGCGTCGCCCAGGCTTGACCAGGCGGCGATCGACGGGTTGTATAAGGCGACGTTGCGGGCCGCGACAGCCCCCACGGAAGAAAACTGCCCGCCCACAATGAGCGAGCCCGACGAGATCACCGCCAGCGAAGAAACAAAGCCGTCCGTGCCGCTGCCGAACGTGGACCACGCAGCGTTCGCCGGGGCAAACCTCGCAATGTTTCGCGCTGGCGACCCCCCAGCGGTTGAAAACTGCCCACCCACGATGACATCACCGTTTGGAAGAACCGCCACCGCGGCGACACCCCCATTGGTCCCGCTTCCAAGCGCCGACCACTCTTGTGTCGTCGGGTTGCAGCGAGCGACATAGCGGGCGTCCACGCCGCCGGCGATGGTAAAGCCGCCTCCCACGATCAGGTCTCCGCCAGGCAGAAGCGCAAGCGACGAGACGCTTTGGTTCGTCCCGCCTCCAAGGGCCGACCACAGGCCGGAGTCGGGGCTGTAGCGAACAATGTAGTTTGCCGCCACGCCCCCGATGGAGGTGAATGATCCCCCTGCGATCAGGTCGCCCGATGGCAAGACCAGGAAGGCGTTGACGTTGCCGTGTATCCCGCTCGCAACTGACGTCCACTCTCGCGTCGTCGGGTGATAAAGAGATATTTGAGATCTTGCCACGCCCCCGGCCAGCGAGGTTTCGAAGCTCACAATGACATTGCCCGCAGGCAGGACTGCCACTGCGTTTACCAGCCCAAAGCTAATCCCACTCCCCAAGGCCGACCATTGGCCGGTGACAGGGTTGTAGCTCGCAATTCTCGATGCTGGCACATCTCCGGCAGTGTCAAAGGCCCCACCCACGATGAGATCGCCCTCAGGAGTTGCAGTCATGGCCCGGACCGGTCCGTTCAGCCCGGGAACGCCCGACCCCGGAAGCCAACCGGCCGGACACTGACCAAGCGCGCGGATGGGGCATGCCACCAGAGCTGCCATAAGCGCGCTCAAGATAAAAACCCAAAGCCTTGAATGCGAACAGTGCTGGTTCATGGTGTGTGCTTTCTCTGTTTGCCGATCGCCTCTTCGCAACTCTCATCTCGAACACCGTGCGGACGAAGGGAAAAAGTGTGCCCGGCACTCGCAGAAGTTGTAAACTGTACCACCTCGCGGCTTACCACAATTCGCACTGTCAATAACAACTTTGCGTCAAGAAATGGTTACGGGGAACCCGTGAGTGGCAGGCTTGGGCGCGCTTCGGGCGTAGGGAACGTTCCGCCTGCGCCGCCGGTAGCGTGGTGTCGCCCAAAAACCCCGCCCACCACCTTGCCGAGTTCGCGTTCGTTTAGCACATTCCTTCCGAGGGCGGCCTCGTTCGACGCCCCCATCGGATCTCGCCCCGGCCTGCGGGGCCTAGGAGTGTGCTCATGGTTCTTCGCAGTGCCGCGTCCGTCTTCGCTCTTGCCGGGTTGCTCGTGGTTCCCAGCGCGTTGGCTCAGGCCAACGCCTCCAGGCCGGCGGCTTCTCAGTCCCCCGGTTCGGTCGCCAACTCGATGAGCCTTTTGCGGGCCTTGGCAGGCGAGTGGCAGGGGACGATTCAAGGCCGCGGGCTTGATGGGAAGGTCTCTTCCTCCCTCGTGAACGCCTCGATTCGCCTGGAAAACAGCGGTTCGAGCGTTGCCGCCCGGTTCGATGGCTTTCTCTTCGGCAAGGACTACGACGGCGGATCGGTATGGCGGCAGGACGGGGCCGAGCTCAGCAGCGCCTGGATGGATAGCCGCCTGAACGAAAGTGTCCGCGCCCAATCCAGCGGGGTCGACAGCGCCAACAGCGTCGGCTTTTCGGGGCAGATGGCCCTGCCCGGCGCCGGCAAGCTAGTCAACGTGCGGCAAGTCGTGCGGGTGCTCAGCCCCGACCACGTCAGCATCGAGTGGTTTGTCCTGAACGACGACGGCAAGCAGCTTTCCGTGCTGTCGTTGGACCTGAACCGCCTGGCCAAGGGTGAACGATCCGCCGCGGCTTCGAGGTTCGACGAGCCCGTGATGGCCGCGCTTCGTCAGGACGCGTCGTCCTCGCGCAGCGCGGGAGCCCGCGACGAATAGCCTCTGACCCAGCCGCCCCGCGCTCCGCGGGCGCTACCCGTGCTGCCACGATGCCCTCCGTGTCGTGGTGGTTTGTGCTTGAAGCAAAAACAAACACGACGACCCGGAGGCGGGTCGTCGTGGGGGTTTATCCATGAGGGTTTACAGTTGAATCAACCTTGGCCTACTACATATTGATCGCGCGGCCTTCGCTCGCCAGGGCCGCCTCGCGCACGCTCTCGTGCATCGTCGGGTGCGCGTGCACCGTGCAGATGATCTCTTCGCTCGTCGCCTCCAGACGGCGCGCCAGCGAGAGCTCGGCGATCAACTCGGTGGCCTGATCGCCCATGATGTGGGCACCCAGGATCTCGCCCCGGGGCAGGCCACGGATGATCTTGGTGAACCCGTCGGTGTGAGCCGCGGCGATCGCCTTGCCCAGCGCGCTGTACGGGAACGTCCCCACGTCGTAGTCCTTCCCCTTCACCTTGCCCTCGGCGATCAGCTTCTGCTCGGTGAAGCCCACGCTCGCGACCTGCGGCTGGCAATAGGTGCAGCCAGGAATGACCGTGTAGTCCAGCGGAATCGGCTCGTGGTTGAGCTTCTTCGCCCGCCACGCGATGCGCTCCACGCACAGGCCGGCTTCCTCAGCCGCCACGTGGGCCAGCCAGGGCGGGCCGATCACATCGCCGATGGCGTAGACGCCGGGGAGGTTGGTTTTGTAATCGATCGCCTGGTTGGTCGTCTTGCCGGGGATGTAGTCGGTCACGATGTGGTCGCGCTCGATCTTCAGGCCCAGCGCGGCGTCGCACAGCCCGTCGGTGCGCCCCTTGACGCCCACCGCCAGCAGCACCTTGTCTCCCTCCAAGACCTGCTTCTTGCTCTCGTCGGCCTTGCCTTTGCCATCCGCACCCACCACCCAGGGCGCAACCGTGACCTTCACTCCGTTCGCAGTCTTCTCGACGGCGGTGGTGGTGGTGTTGGTCAGAATGTTGAAGCCGTGCTTGCGATAAAGCTTTTCCATCGCCGAAGAGACATCCTTGTCTTCCACGGGCAAGACGGTGCCCATCATCTCGACGATGGTGACCTCGGTGCCCAAGGTCTTGTAGAAGTAGGCAAACTCCATGCCGATGGCCCCGGCACCGATGACGATGAGCTTGGCGGGCTTGGATTTGTTGTACATCGCCTCGCGAGCGCCCCAGATCTTGTCGCCATCAAACTTGGCGAAGGGCAGGTCGCGGGCCACGCTGCCGGTCGCCACGATCACGTGGTCAGCGGTGATCGTGTCGGTGCTCTTGCCGGGGGTGGCGGGGGCGCTGGTCAGCTCTTCCTGCACCGCGCAATCCTGAATGTCGATAGTCACCTTGGCTTTGCCGCCCACCGTCTCGGCCTTGGTGATCTTCGCGTTGGCGTTGTAGAACTGGATCTTGTTCTTACGCATCAGGAACTCAACGCCCTTGTTGAGCTTGCTCGCCACATCGCGGCTGCGTCCGATCACGCGATCCCAGTCCAGCTCCACCGCCCCCGTGATCTTGAGCCCCCAGAACTTCTGGTCTTCTTGCTTGGACATTTTTTCGACGAGCTCGGCGTTGGAGAGCAACGCCTTGCTGGGGATGCACCCCCAGTTGAGACACACGCCCCCGAGCTTGGCCCGCTCGATGATGGCGACCTTGAACCCAAGCTGCGCGGCCCGGATGGCCCCGGTGTACCCGCCCGGTCCGCCGCCGATCACCACAACGTCGAAATGGCTGTTGGCCATGTGTGAATGCCCTCGTGAAATGAGCCGAGAAACCCTGAATCTTCCCGCGTGACGCACGCCGGGGTTCGAGTATAGGAATCCGGCCGGGGTCTGCGGTTACGGGAATGCGATGCACGCCCGGGATGAGCCCAAAGGGCGAATCCCGAGATAGATTTCGCCACAGACATGGATTTGGCGCCGGCCGATTTCGAGAGCTGATCGCGTCGAAGATCTCGGGATTCTCCCGCGACTCATCCCAGACGTGCGGGAGCGGCTGTCTTCACACCAGCTCCGCCGCCAGCACCACCAGCGGGCCAGCCTGCGTCTCCAGCTGCGCCTTGGCCCTCTGCACGCGTTCCATCGTCTTGCCCAAGGCGTCGTCGATCAGAAACACACAGCTGCCGCTGCCCGTGACATGGGCACTTTCGCGGGTGGCGCGCTGCAAGCCGGTGACGAGGTTCCCCAGCTTCGGCTCGACCTTGTACGCCGCCTTGGCCAGGTCGTTGAACAAGAATCGCGACTCGATCCGTTCGGGCATTTTGCCCGCACGTTCACGCACCAGCTCGGGGCGC
>JAKFUN010000130.1 GCA_021732675.1 Phycisphaerales bacterium | reverse complement strand
GAACCACCGCGACTTGCTTTCCCACACTTGCCCGAGCGATCTCGTCTCGGTTGGAGCGCACCCATGGCCAAAGCATCCGACATCCTGAATAAAATCGGCACCGCCGGGCCCGTCGGCTCCACGCCGCCCCCCGCGGCCAAAGCCCACGACGCCCTCCCCACCGACCACCACCACAAGCACGACGACGGCGCCAAGCCCGCCGCCAAAGCCGCCAAGGCCAAAGGTGGCGGCGGTGGCTCCTCCGCCCGCCCCAAGGTCTGAGTTTCTCTTCCCACCGCCCGTTTCCACCCGCAGCCTCGCCTCACTTTCCTTCCATTAAGTGATCACCGAACACACCATCATGGAAGCCGTCCGGCGCATCGCCTCGGGGTTCGACCCCGAGCGCGTGATCCTGTTTGGCTCCCACGCGCGAGGCGATGCCGGCCCCCGCAGCGACATCGATCTGCTGGTCCTGATCGATCGCGGCAATATCGCTGACCCCCAAGTCGGAGAGATGTACCGCGCCATGCACGGCCTCAAAGCCCCGGTGGACATCGTGGTCATGTCAGTCTCGGAGTTCGAAGCGTACAAGGAGCTCGTCGGAACGGTGGCACGCCCCGCCAATCGCGAAGGGAGGGTGCTGTATCGTCGCGCCGGGTGAACAAGTCCGCACGCTCGCACGCCGCTGGTTTGGGCGCGCCAATACAGACCTCGCGGTGGCCCGCGGGCTGGACTTGTCCTCGCACCCGGAGATGACCTGGGTTGTCGGCTTTCACGCCCAGCAAGCCGCGGAGAAGGCCCTCAAGGCTTGGCTCATCTGGCGACAGATCGACTACCCATTTTCGCACGACATCCATCTGCTCGTGTCCCTCTGCCCGGGCGAGTTCGAGCACCATCCGGAGTTGATTGCCGCCGAAGAGCTCACCCGTCACGCTGTCGAATCCAGGTATCCAGGCCGCGAGCCATCCGTCCAAGACGCGCTCCGTGCGCTGGTGCTCGCCGCCCGTGTGTTGGAGATCGTGAACGCCGCGATCATGGCTGAAGACGAGGATTGGACGAGCTGATGCACCAACTCCTCGACATTCTCCGCAACATGGACGTGCACATCGCTGCCTTCGCCAGCGAGCACACCCTGGGCGTCTACGCGCTCCTCTTCGCCATCATCTTCGCCGAAACCGGCCTCGTCATCATGCCTTTCCTGCCTGGCGATTCACTCCTCTTCACCGTCGGTGCCCTCAGCGTCGCCACCGACAAACGCCCCGCCGTCTTCGACCCCTGGCTCATCTCCCTCACCCTCATCATCGCCGGCGTCCTGGGCGACGCAGTCAACTACCACATCGGCAAGGCCCTCGGGCCCAAAATCTTCCGAGGCGAAGCCGGCACCGGCTGGTACTCCCGCCTCCTCAACCGCAAGCACCTCGACCGCGCCCACGCCTTCTACGAAACACACGGCGGCAAAGCCATCGTGCTGGGTCGCTTCGTCCCCATCGTCCGCACCTTCGTCCCCTTCGTCGCCGGCGCCGGCCTCATGAACTATCGCACCTTCTTCGTCTACAACGTCTTCGGCAGCGTCCTGTGGATCGGCGTCTGCGTCGGCGCTGGCGTCCTCTTCGGCAACATCGCTTGGGTCAAGAAAAACTTCGAAGCCGTGGTGATCGGAATCATCGTGGTCTCGCTGCTTCCCGTGCTCGTGGAGTTTCTGCTCGCCAAACGCCGCGCCGCGGCGAGTTCCGTCAAGTAGTGTGTACATTTCGCCTGCAACCCAGGCACTTTTGAAGGAGAAGTCTCATGGCCGTCAAGCCCCTCGAAGATCGCGTCCTCGTCAAGCCCATCGAAGCCGAATCCAAAACCGCCTCGGGCATCTTCCTCCCCGAAGCCAGCAAGGAAAAGCCCGTCAAGGGCGAAGTCATCGCCACCGGCCCCGGCAAACGCCTCGACAACGGCAAACGCGGTGAAATGAGCGTCAAAAAGGGCGACACCGTCGTCTATGGCAAGTACGCCGGCACCGAAGTCGAGATCAAAGGCCAGAAGCACCTGATCCTGCGCGAGACGGAGCTGCTCGGCGTGATCGAAGGCTAAATGCGGAGGCACCAGGCACCAGGCACCAGGCACTAGGCACTAGGAAAGGAAAGCGTGGGCGAAGTTCGGTCCCATCACGATCTCATCGCGTGGCAGCGAGGCATGGACCTTGTGAAGGCGATCTACGCCTTTACCAAGTTGATGCCGGACTCCGAGCGGTTCGGGCTGATCTCGCAACTGCGTCGAGCCTCAGTGTCTGTGCCTAGCAACATCGCCGAGGGCTACGGACGTGGCACCACCAAGGACTACATCCGATTCCTTCGCGCCGCCCGCGGCTCGCTCTACGAAATCGACACTCAACTCATTCTCTCCGTCAAGCTTGGCTTCGCCCCCGCAGACGCCGCCCAGCCCGCCACCGACTTGGTAAACGAATGCAGCCGCATCCTCGTTGCCCTCATCCGTAGCCTCGAAGAACACTCGACCTCCAAACGTGAACGCGTCTGATCGCCTTTCCCCTAGTGCCTAGTGCCTGGTGCCTAGTGCCTTTTTCCCGGAGCCCCCCATGTCCACCAAGCAACTCCTCTTCAAAGACGCCGCCCTTCAAGAAATGAAGCGCGGCGTCGACCGCCTCGCCGACGCCGTCAAGTGCACCATGGGCCCCAGCGGGCGCCATGTCGTCATCGAAAAGTCCTTCGGCAGCCCCCATGTCACCAAAGACGGCGTCACCGTCGCCAAGGAAGTCAACCTCCCCGAACCCTTCCAGGCCATGGGCGCCAAGATGGTCTACGAAGTCGCCAAGCGCACCGCCGACAAGGCCGGCGACGGCACCACCGCCGCCACCGTCCTCGCCCAGGCCATCTTCACCGAGGGCCTCCGCCAAGTCGCCGCCGGCGCCAACCCCGTGCTCCTCCACCGGGGCATCAACGCCGCCGCCACCGTCGCCGCCGCCGAGATCGACAAACTCGCCACCAAGTGCAAAGGCCGCGATGACTACCGCAAGGTCGCCATGGTCAGCGCCAACTACGACGCCGGCGTCGCCCAGGTCATCGCCGAAGCCATCGACCGCGTCGGTGCCGACGGCGTCGTCGAGATCGAAGACGGCAAGGCCGCCGTCACCACCCTCGAATACGTCGAGGGCATGCAGTTCGACAAGGGCTACCTCTCCCCCTACTTCATGACCAACCCCAAGACCGGCGAAGCCGTCCTCGAAGACGCCTACATCCTCATCTACGAGAAGAAGATCTCCAACCTCCCCGACCTGCTCCCCCTGCTCAACAAGATCGCGGTCGCCGGCAAGCCCCTGCTCATCATCGCCGAGGAAGTCGAGAACGAGAGCCTCGCCGCCCTCGTCGTCAACCGCCTTCGTGGCATGCTCAAGGTCGCGGCCGTCAAGGCCCCCGGCTTCGGCGATCGCCGCAAGGCCATGCTGGGCGACATCGCCGCTCTCACCGCTGGCACCTTCCTCAGCGAGGATCTTGGCCGCCAGATCGAAAGCGTCGAGCTCAACGAACTCGGCCGCGCCAAGCGCATCGTCATCACCAAGGACGACACGACCATCATCGAGGGCGCCGGCAAGAAGACCGACATCAAGGCCCGCGCCGAGCAGATCAAGGCTCAGCACGACAAGTCCACCAGCGACTACGACCGCGAGAAGCTCATGGAGCGCCTCGCCAAGCTCACCAGCGGCGTCGCCATGATCTCCGTCGGCGGCTCCAGCGAAGTGGCGATGAAGGCCACCAAGGACCTCGTCGACGACGCCCTCAAGAGCACCCGCGCCGCCGCCAAGGAAGGCTACGTCCCCGGTGGCGGCGTCGCCCTGCTCCGCACGCAAGACGCCATCCACCTCGCCGCCAAAAAGGCCAAGACCGACGACGAACGCCAGGGCTACGCCATCGTCGCCCGTGCCATCGAGGCCCCCCTCTACCAGATCGCCACCAACGCCGGCTACGACGGCGACCTGGTGGTCGAAAAGGTCAAAGAAGGCAAAGGCAACAACGGCTTCAACGCCGCCACCGGCGAGTACACCGACATGGTCAAGGCCGGCGTGATCGACGCGGCCCTCGTCGTGAAGTCCTCCCTCATCAACGCCGCCAGCGTGGCGGGGCTGATGCTGACGACCGATGTGCTGATTACCGAGCTGAAGGAAGACAAGGAGCCAGCAGTGGTCGGCGCGACGGCGTAATTTTCGCGTCGGGTGTGGCGAAGGCCGTGCCCGACGATTTTGGAAGAGTTCACCACAGAGACACAGAGGCACAGAGAAGGCAGAAGAATCAGAGCAAAGAGAGGAAGAGAGAGTTAGGAAAGATTGCTCTAGGGAGATTGCTTCTGCGATGGCTTGGATCGGTGAGCGACGTGGTGAGTTGGCTGAAATTTGGAGAAGGGACGACTGTGGCCCTCATCGATGATCAACGCGATCCATTGACCGGCGCGATCATCGGTGGAGCGATTGAAGTGCACAAGGCCCTTGGTCCGGGGCTTCTGGAAAGTGCGTACGAAGAATGCCTGGTGGTGGAACTCGAAAGCCGCGGCCTCTCAGTCGAGCGCCAAGTCGAAATCCCGATCCAGTACAAAGGCAAGACTCTCACATGCGGCTACCGAGCAGACATGATCGTCAACGCCAGCGCTTTGCTCGAACTCAAAGCCGTAGAAGCCGTCCTGCCCGTCCACGAAGCTCAACTCCTCACCTACCTCAAACTCACGAAAATCCGAGTAGGCCTCCTCATCAACTTCAACTGCCCCTACCTACGCGACGGCCTCATCAGACGAGTCATGTAACCCATTCATCCGCCTCGAATTCCTCTCCCCTCTCTCCTCTCTCCTCTCCCCATTCTCTCTCCTTCTCTCTTCCTCTCCTCTCCTTCATCGTCCCTTTCTTCTCTGCGCCTCTGTGCCTCTGTGGTAAATCCCCTCTTCTCCGCTCTTCATCTCCTCTCCTTCATCGTCCCTTTCTTCTCTGTGCCTCTGTGCCTCTGTGGTGAATCCTCCCCATGCCCACCGCCCGCGACTACTACGAAGTTCTCGGCATCGCCAAAACCTCCGATGGCGAGGAGATCAAACGCGCCTACCGCCGCCTCGCCATGAAGTATCACCCCGACCGAAACCCGGGTGACGCCGACGCCGAAAAGTCATTCAAAGAATGCGCCGAGGCCTACGAAGTCCTCTCCGACGACCAAAAACGAAAAATCTACGACCAATACGGTCACGACGGCCTCAAGCGGGGCGGCGGCCCCGCCACCCACGACTTCAGCCGCATGGATGCCTCCGACATCTTCTCGATGTTCAACGACATCTTCGGTGGTGGGGGCAACCAGCGCGGCAACCGCCGCGGCCCCGCCCGGGGCTTTGACCTCGAAACCGAAGTCGTGATCACGCTCACCGACGTTCTCAAAGGCTGCGAACGCGACGTCGCCTTCACCCGCATGGATGTCTGCGACACCTGCACCGGCTCCGGCGCCAAGCCCGGCAGCAAACCCATCCAATGCCCCACCTGTGGCGGCCAAGGCCGCGTCCAGCAATCCGGCCTCGGCGGCATGTTCCGCATGGTCGTCGCCTGCCCCTCCTGCAGCGGGCGAGGCCAAGTCGTCCGCGAGTTCTGCGATTCCTGCCGTGGCAAAGGCCGCGTCAGCCGTAAACGCAACCTCACCGTCAAGATTCCCCCCGGCATCCAAGAAGGCCAGGCCGTGCGCGTCCAAGGTGAGGGCGAACCGCCGCCCCCCGAAGCCTCCCCCGGCGGCGCCGGCCAGCGGGGCGACCTGCATGTCGTCGTCCGCGTCGAAGAACACGACATGTTCCAACGCCAAGACGACCACCTGCTGCTCGAGATGCCCCTCAGCTTCACTCAGGCCGCCCTCGGTGCCGAGCTCCAAGTCCCCACCCTCGACGGCCCCGCCAAACTCACCATCCCCCGCGGCACCCAATACGGCAGCACCTTCCGCATCGCTTCCAAAGGCCTCCCCAACCTCCGCTCCGGCCGCCGGGGCGACCTGGTCGTCGGCGTCAAGGTCGAAATTCCCCACAAAATGAGCGGCAAACAAGAAAAGCTCCTCCGCGAGTTCGCCGCGACCGAAGACAAAGCCGTGCTCCCCGAAAGCACCGGCTTCTGGAAGAAAGTCTCTGACCTCTTGGGCGGCTAGGCCCGCGTGTTCCCCACCCTGCGAGCCCAACCATGTTTGGATTCCGGAAAGACCCCATGAACGATGACACCACCAATCCCAACCCGTCGAACGATCTCGACGCCGCCTCGCTCAATGACAAACTCGCCCAACTCACCGCCGAGCTCGACGACGCCAAGGCCCGCGCGCTCCGCCTGATGGCCGACTATCAGAACTACCAGCGCCGCGCCTACCTCAACGAAGACGTCGCCAAGCAACAGGGCATCGCCAGCGTCGTCGCCTCGGTCGTGCCGGTGCTCGATCACTTCGACATCGCCCTCAACCAAGACCCCGCCAAGGCCAGCGCCCAGCAGATCATCGACGGCGTCCGCGTCATCCGCGAAGAGCTCCTCAAAGCCCTCGCGCAACGCGGCGTCGGCGTCATCGCCCCCCAGCCCAACGACGAGTTCTTCCCCGGTCGCCACGAGGCCATCATGCAGCAGCCCGCCGAAGGCATTTTCCCCGGGCACATCGTGCAGTGCTACCAGCTCGGCTACACCCTGGGCCCCGATCGCGTCCTCCGCCCCGCCAAAGTCGTCGTCGCCCCCGCCGAGTAGATTGCTCTCGTGGCACGGGCTTCCAGCCCGTGTGCTGCCCCCGTGGCACGGGCTTCCAGCCCGTGTGCTGCCTCCGTAGCACGGGCTTCCAGCCCGTGGGTCGGTTCGGAGAACCGACCTACCAACCCCAAGGACCCTCCCATGCCCACGTACGAATACCGCTGCAACTACTGCGGGCACGAGTTTGAGCAATACCAGTCCATGAAGGACTCCCCGCTCAAAAAGTGCCCGTCCTGCGGCAAGCTCAAGCTCGAACGCCTCATCGGCACCGGCGCCGCCGTCATCTTCAAGGGCTCCGGCTTCTACGAAACCGACTATCGCTCCGACAACTACAAAAAGGCGGCCGAAGCCGACAAGCCCGCCCCCGACGCCAAGCCCGACACCAAGCCCGACGCCAAGCCGGACACGAAGCCCGACGCCAAGGCAGACGCAAAGCCCGAAACCAAGGCCGAAGCCGTCAAGCCCGAAGCCAAGCCCGAGCCCACCAAAGCCTCTCGAACCGCCGCCAAAGTCGCCGCCAAGCCCGCCGCCAAGCCCAAGCCCCGCGCCAAGCCCAGCAAAAAGCGATAATGCTGCGCCACCACGATTCGCCCCGAATCGTCGTGTTCCCCCGCACCCCACGACGCCAAACGCACCATGGTGGCACACGCCCCGGAGCCGCCCATGCGAATCCTCGGCCACGGCATCGACATCATCGAAATCTCGCGCATCGCCGACATGCTCGCCAAGCATGAAGACCGTTTCCTCGAACGCGTCTTCACCCAGGGCGAGCAAGCCCACGGCGCCGCCTCGCGCCGCCGCCCCGAACACCTCGCCGGACGCTTCGCCGCCAAAGAAGCTGTCTACAAAGCCCTGGGCACCGGCAACACCGCCGGCATCGCCTGGACCGACATCGAGGTCGTCTCGCTCCCCAGCGGCAAACCCACCCTGCGCCTCCTCAACAACGCCCTCACCACCGCCACGCGCCTGGGCATCACCCAGTGGCACCTCTCCATCAGCCACTCGCACCACGCCGCCATCGCCTCCGCCATCGCCAGCGGGCCCGACTAACCCGCTAGGGCCGCCCAAAGCCCCGCGCCCGCACCGGACAGTCGTTCACTTCGCATCTGGCGCGAGCGTCGGGCTCGGTTGGGTCGCCTTTGCCTTGGCCGCGGCTTTCGCCGCCGCCTCTTCCGCCAGCTTCGGCAAAAACTCGTTCGCGTAGAAGTCGCGCCACGCCGGAACATTCCACCCCAGTTGCCGCGTCGACCTTCCCATGTGCCGACTCGTCAGCTCCACCAGCGCGTTGTTCACATCCACGTGATACTCAATCACCACCGCCTGGTGAATCCGCAGCAGCGTCCCCGTCGTCAACGCCGAAACTTGCGGGTCAAACCCCACCGCGCTCTGCGACACCACCGGCGTCAGGTCGCTCACAAACGCCGTCTGCTGACCCACCACGATGTACGCCAAATCCCCATCGCCACCGCCCCCGCTCCCAGCCTGCACCCCCTGCTGCCGCACCTGCCCCGCGATCAGCCACGGCACAAACTGCACCAGATCCAGGCTCTTGATCAACTCCAGCCCCGCCATCAGCGGCCCACGCTCGTCGCTCTTGATCGCAGCCGCCACCGCCAGCGTCACCTGGTCCGGCACCTTTCCCAACGCCGCAATCCGCCGGTTCATCAGCCCCTTCGCGGCGCTCTTCGTCGTTTCGTCGCTCCCAAACATCGCCATCCACGCCAGGCTCCCGTCCCCCTCCGCGCTCGCCGAATCATAAAAGTGATCCATGATCGCCTGTTTTACGTCCGGCCCTTCCTTGCCGAAGAGCTCCACCATCAGCGGAAACAGCGCCGGATCGGTGTACTCCCGCAGCTTGACGATCCCCTCCTGCCGCACCGTGTCCTTGCGGATCGGCCCGAAGTACGCCAGCCGCAGCTTGCGCAGCGCCTTGTCCGCCGCCATCCGCGCTTTCTGCTGCTGCGCATACTTCTGCATCGCCGGCGTCGTGGGGTCCAGCGCCAGCCGCTGCGTCCACCCGGGCATGTCCGAAAGGTCCGCGGCTTGTCCAAACGCGCTGGACGTCCCGCCAACACACAGCACCAGTACCGACATCAAAATCGACTGCCGCATGACGGTTGCTCCCGGTCGGGGGTCTTCACTTCCCCCGCGATCCCTGCCTGGCTTCATCGCGTGGTCGTTCGGTTGCCGCGGCCTGTGGCTCGAGCATGATTGGTACACCAATCACCTCGCCCGGCTCGCGTGTCCCCTCAGGGAGTCGCCGCCTCAATGCCAGCGTTTGGTCCTCGTTCGGACCGCGCGGCCACCCACGAACCACTCTCCAATACGACGCGCGGCCGCCCCTCGGGTTCCTAGAATCCTGAAATCCCTATCGCTCGTCCCGATTGTCCACCACAAAACCCGCCGACCCCAGGTTTCGCTTTGCCGAGTCCGCCTCCGCCTTCGTGGCATAGCGTCCAACCCGTACATAATACAACCGCTGGCCCCCCTTGGTGATCGTCACCAGCCGCGCCGGGCCCTTGCTCGAAACCTGCCTCATCATCGCCTGCGCCTTGGCAGCTGACGAAAACACCCCCGCCTGCACGCTCCAGTTCCCGCTCCCCGACGGCGCCGAGCCCTTGCCAATCCCCACCAGCCGCTCCGCGATCGCCCCCTTCAGCGCCACATCCCGCGTCGCCTTGTCCCGCGCTCGCAGGTACAGCGCGTGGGCCTCGGTCTCCAGCCGCAGCGATCGCTTCGCGTCCCCCGCATACATCAACGCCCGCGCGGCATCATCATCCTGCAGGCGCGACGACGCCTTCTCCAGCAGCATCGCCGCCTTGCTGTTCTCCCCCCGCTCCTTCGCGATCAGCCCCAGCGCCGCCCCCGACTTGCCCGCCACGTTCGGGTCCGCATGGTCCACCAGCGGCGTCAGCCACCGCGCCGCGTCTTCGTTTCGGTTCAGCGCCTGCGCCGACAGCCCCGCGATCAACGCCGCCTGCGGGCTCCCACCCTTGGGCGTCCCCGCCACCTTCACCGCGCTGTCATACGCGTCCGAGTACCGCCCCTGGCTGTACAGCGCCGCATAGT
>JAKFUN010000168.1 GCA_021732675.1 Phycisphaerales bacterium | reverse complement strand
CCCTGGATGTTCCCAGGGTCCTTGGGGATGCGGATGACTCGCCCGGGCTTGAGACGGGCGGGATCGAGCAGGGGGTTGGCGCGGAGAATGTCGTTGGCGTGGGTGCTAGAGCCGAAGTAGCGTTTGGAGATGGCTGAGAGGGTCTCGCCGGACTTGACGGTGTGTTCGGTGAAACGGGGGGGCTCCACCATAATCGGGGGCAGCACTTCACGAGGCTTGGGGCGCGGCTCGGGTGGCGAGGGGCGGTTCTCCGCCATCTCAGGAGCCCGATGTGGACCGGGCGCTGGCTTCGCCCCGGCGGAGGGCTTTGGCGTGGCTTGGTTGACCGGCGCCGGTTCGGTGGCGAAGGTGACCTTGGTGCGATCGCTGGGCCACCACCAGTAGACGCCGATCCACAGGGCGGCGAGGAGCGCGCCAAATCCTGCGATTCTGCCCGCTTGAGATTGCAAGCCGACCCTCCCTGGTCAGAACCACGCTGCGGGTAAGAGCCTCGCGTGTGATCAGACCGCGGGGGCCGTGCCCGGGGGCGTGCCGCCGCCCAGGGCCCGGTACTCGCGATCAAACCGTCTGGACCACACGATCGGGGCGGCCACCGCCACCGAGGAATACGTTCCGACGATCAAACCGGTTGTCAACGCGAAGGCGAAGGTGCGCATGCCTTCGCCACCGAAGAGATAGAGGATGATGCAGGAGGCGAGGGTGGTGCCGCCGGTGATGATCGTGCGGCTGAAGGTCTGGTTGATGGAGGCATTGATGATGGAGGAGGTGGCGTTGGGGAGCTTCCCGCGATTTTCGCGGATGCGGTCCATGACGATGACGGTGTCGTTGAGGGAGTAGCCGGCGATGGTGAGGAGGGCGGCGACGGTGTTGAGGTCGATCTTGAAGGGCAACAAACCCAGGCGGGCGGCGATGTCGTGGGTGGGGCCCCACTCGTAGAGCAACGACGCCAAGGCCAAAAGGCCCAGCACGGTGAGTACGTCGTGGATGAGCGCCACCACTGCGGCGATGGAGTATCGAGGCGCCTTGAAGCGCACCCAGATGTAGATTCCGATGAAGACGAAGCTGAGGATGGACGCGAAGATGGCGTTGGTGCGGAAGGTGCTGGCGATCGTCGCGGAGAAGTTGTGAACGCTGGCGGGCGAAGCGGCCTGCGTCAGGGCCTCGGTGACGAGGGCCCACTCGCGCCCCTTGAGTTCGTTCTCCCAGCGGGCTTCGTTGTCGTAGACGCTGGCGCTGGGGTCTCGAACCAGAATCGCCACCGACTTGACCGCGTTTTCGTCGCCATCGAGGACCACGAGCGAGGTGGATCGTGAGAGCGTGTCGGAGAAGTTCGAGTTCTCGCGGGTGGCGCGGAGGCGCTGCTCGAGTTGGTCAAGGGGGGTGGGCGGGTCGATCTTGTCGAGAACGATGGCGACGCCGCCGGTGAATGCCTTTACGTCCTGCCGGGCTGCGGGGCGATCGATATTCTGTCCCAGAATGGGTTTTTCGATCGGGTAGGCGGGGATCTGGCGGGCGGTGACGGGCACGCCTGCCCCGACAAAGGAGAGGGGAGGCCGAGTATCCATCCGGTCCGCGAAGGCTTCGGTGAGGGCAGCCAGCACCGCCTTGGAGTTTTCGGCGACGGTTTTGATGATGAAGCGGTCGCTGGTGACGCCGTCGAGCGCTGGCTCGATGGGGAAGACCTCGGCGAAGTCGAGCTTGCGCAGCTCGTTGCCTGGGGAGGCGGCGCGGGCGATCTGCTTGACGCGTTCGCCGACCTCCCCGCGCTTCATGGTTTCGTGCCCGCCCTTGCCGTCGCTCTTGAACTGCAAGGTCACTTGGGTGCCGCCGAGGAACTCGTTGTCGAGGAGTTTCTTGCCCTGCACGGCGACCATGACAAGCCCGAGGGTGACGTAGGTGACGGAGATACCTACGAAGACGAAGCGGTACTTGAGCCAGTTGAAGTTGGGGGTGATGGCCGCCTGGATTGCGGGGATGGCCATGGGGAGCATGCTGGTCTTGCGCCAGCCCGCGGCGAGCATGAGGTTGAAGATGAGGCGGCTGAAGAGGAGTGCGGAGAAGAGGGTGGCGACGACGCCGACGCCCATGGCGATGGAGAAGCCGCGGATTTCGGGGGTGCCGGTGTAGTAGAGGACGACGCAGACGATGAGGTTGGTGACGTTTCCGTCGACGATGGAGGCGAGGGCCTTGTCGAAGCCGAGGCGGACGGCGGTCTTGAGGTCCGCCCCGCGGAGCATTTCTTCCCGCATGCGTTCGTAGACCAGCACGTTGCTGTCGACGGCCATGCCGAAGGTGAGGATGACGCCGGCGATGCCGGGCATGGTGAAGGCGGCCTTGCTGAAGGACATGGCGCCGAGGATGAGGATGGAGTTGACGAGCAGGGCGAAGACGGCGACCAACCCGCTGCCGAAGTAGTAGACGACCATGAAGCCGGCGACGAGGGAGATGGCGATGACGCCGGACTGGAGTCCCTGTCGCAGGTTGTCGGCTCCGAGTTCGGGGCCGACGGAGCTGGTGCTGATGGGTTCTGGGGAGAGCTTGGCCTGAAGCGACCCGCCCGCGAGGACGCGGACGACGTAGCGGATTTCTTCTTCGTCGAAGTCGCCGCTGATCTGCCCGCTGGAGCTGATCTCCGACTGCAGCGTGGGGGCGGTGTAGACCTCGTCGTCGAGGAGGACGGCCATGGAGTCCTTGACGTGCCCGCGGGTGAGATCACCCAGGAGCTTGGCCCCGTTGGCGTTCATTTCGAAGGCGATGTTGGGCTTGCCGAGGTTGTCGGTGCCGGGGCGGGCGCTGGCGACGGCCCAGGAGCCCTCGGCTGGGGTCAGCCTGGAGCCGCGAACGTCCCAGCAGAGCATGTAGGCTTCACCGGCGTAGCTTTCGACGACGTAGCTCCGCAGCTTCGCGAGGAACTTCGCGTTGTTTTCGTCTGCCTGCAAAGCCTCGGCCTCGGCCTTGCTGGTGATCCAGTTTTCGATCTGGTTGATCTTGAACCAGCGGACATCGGTGGCCTTGACGTTCTGGGGTCCGCGTTCGCGCAGCTCCTGGCGGAGCTTTTCTTCGAGGGGGTACTTGCCTGGATCGACGGTGATGCGGAAGCTGAGCACGCCCGCGCCTTTAAGCACCCGGACGAGGTCGTTGGGGTCGTCGAGGGTGGTGCGTTCTTTGGCGTAGTCTTTGTGCAACCCCAACAGGCGATCGATCTCCTTCGCGCTTTCGGGGTGGGAGTCGCGCAGGCGTTTCTCGGCCAGTTCGCGGGCGCTGGCCAAGGTGAAGACGTCTTTGCCGTCGAGGATCGAG
Organism: Phycisphaerales bacterium; assembly: GCA_021732675.1. Classification (GTDB taxonomy): domain Bacteria; phylum Planctomycetota; class Phycisphaerae; order Phycisphaerales; family UBA1924; genus RI-211. The sequence continues at coordinate 6,731 of JAKFUN010000168.1, read as the reverse complement.
CGCGTGCGAATCGACGCGTTGACGACGCGCCGGATCTCTTCCGCCGAAAGGGCGGTCTGGAGGACTTGCTTGCGGGCGTTGTCGTAGTCGATCTCGGCCTTGGCGACCTCGGGGGCGAGTGCTTCCTTCTCGGCATCGGTCTTGGCGCTGTCGAAGGCAGCTCGCTTGGCCAAGGAGGCGTCGTAGGCCTGTGCTGCGTTTGTGAGAAGCTCACCGCGGCGGTCGCTGCCGGCGGAGAGCGTGGCGATTTCTGTCTGGCGTGCTTCGCCGGACTTTCTCATGACCTGGTCGACGCGGGCATCGGTCAACTGGGCCTTGCCCAACTGGGCAAGGGCGTCTTCGAACTGCTTGCGCAGCCCTTTCACCCGCTCGCTGGGCAGGGGCATGGAGATCTCGATGCGGTCGCGTCCCTGGGCGGTCATCGAGACTTCGAGGAGCCCGTCCGGGTCGACGCGCTTTTTGAGTGCGTCGATGGTTTTGGCCATCGTCTCGGTGGGGTTCTCGGTGGAATCGATCTGGACGGTGTAGATCAGGCTCACCCCGCCACGCAGGTCCTTGCCAAGGCGCAGCTGCTTCTCGGGCGGAATGATGTTCCACACGCTGAGCAGCACGGCCGCGATCACAATCACTGCGTTGCGAATCATCTGTCTCGTCAACATGCGCTCTGTACCTTTGACCCAACTCTTCCCGCCGGCCCGTTGGCCCGGTCGGTTTCACCTTGTGTCTCACGCCACACACGCCCGGCCTGCGCCGACCAAATCACACCGCGGCTTTGGCCTCTGGCTTGGACTCCAGGGTGCTTGTGGTCCCTGGGCGCCGGCTTTCGGTCACGCCTTGGATGGCCGCCCGCGTCACGCGAATGCGCCCGTCTTCGACCTTGAGCACCGCGTCGACCTCTGAGAGTTCGGCGATGGTGCCGATGATGCCGCCGGAGGTGATGACTTTGTCGCCGCGTTGGAGGGACTTCATGAGTTCCTCGCGTTTCTTCTTGTCCTTGCGTCCGGCGAGCATGCTCATGACGACCATGGCGACGAGGGCGAGGGGGAGGATGTAGAAGAGACCGGCGCCGGGGGGCGACTGAGAAGCCCCGCCACTGATCGGAGGAGGGGAGGAGAGGGTTTTCGCGGCCTCACCGGTGACGGGAGCGCCCGTGGATGCGGTGCTGGCTCCTTCGCCGGGCATTCCCGCGGCCGCGACGGGGCGGGCGGGTTCAGCGGTTTGTGCGATCACGTTCCAAATGACGACCTGCGAGATGTCCACAAGAGCTCCTTCACTGCAAAAACCGGGCGGCCAACCCGCCCTGGCGACTCAAGACCCATGAATGTCAAGACCAGGTGCCGCCACCGGCCACCGCTCGATCAGCCCGCGCCAACCGCCGCTTCCGATCGTCTCCCGAACATCGGCCATGAAACGCTGGAAGTGCCTGAGGTTATGCAGGCTGACCAACACTGGCCCCAGCATCTCTCCGGCCATGAACAGATGCCGAATGTAGGCGCGGCTGAAGAGGCCGCATTCGCCAAATCCGTTGGCGCTTGGGAGACAGGCGGGGCAATCGCATCCCGGCTCGATGGGTTGGGGATCCAGGGCGAACTTGGCGTTGCGCAGGCGCACTTGCCCGACGCGCGTGAAGGCGTTGGCGTTTCGCCCGTTTCGGGTGGGGAGGACGCAGTCGAACATGTCGACCCCGGCGAGGACGGCGGCGAGCAGGTCGCGTTCGTACCCCACGCCCATCAAGTATCGTGGGTTGTCCGCGGGAAGCAGGGGTGCGGTGTGCTTGACGACCCTGGCGATCTGCTCGAAGGGCTCCCCCACCGCCACCCCGCCGATGGCGTAGCCGGGGAGGTCGATGTTGGCGACCTGAGCGGCGCACCAGGAACGCAGGTCGAGATCGGTGCCACCCTGGACGATTCCGAAGAGAGCCTGATCGCTGGGGCGGGCGTGGGCTTGCTTGCATCGCTCCAGCCAGCGGACGGTTCGCTCGTTGGCGACTTGGAGGCGGGCGGCGTGGTCGTAGCCCTTTTTTCCGGTGTCGCGTCGCACAGCGGCAGAGAGGCGTGCGTCGACTTCTTGACCGTCTTCGTCGTTGGCTTGGCCTTGGGGTTTGCGGGGTTCGGCGGAGGGGGGGCAGTCGTCGAAGGCCATCATGATGTCCGGGCCCAGGGCGTTTTGCACCTGCATGGCCCGCTCGGGACCGAGGCGAACCAGGCTGCCGTCGACTATGGATTTGAAGGTGACGCCATCGTCATCGACGGCGTTGTTCGCGGCGAGCGAGTAGGCCTGGTAGCCGCCGGAGTCGGTGAGGATGGGCCCATCCCAGTTCATGAAGCGATGGACGCCCCCCAACTGGCGGATGGTCTCTTCGCCCGGGCGCAGCATGAGGTGGAAGGTGTTGTTGAGAAGGATCTGAGCGCCGGTGAGGCGGACGAGATGGGGGAGAATGCCCTTGACGCTTCCGCGTGTACCCACGGGCATGAAGGCTGGGGTGTCAAACGAGCCGTGGGGCGTGTGGATCCGCCCGCGCCGAGCGGCCGAGCCCCCATCCGTTCGTGAAATCTCAAACTTCAGCGCGGTCACAGGAGTTAGGCCCCGCCCCGCGAGCGGGTGGCCCGGGCGAGCGTCTCTTTTTCGTCGTTTGTCAGCGACGCTGTGCCCTTCTCGCGCACCTTGTCGAGAATGCGATCGACCTCGGCATCTTCATCGCGTCGGCTTCTGGCCCGGGGGCTGTCGATGGGGGCCGGGGTGGCCTTGGACATCTTCTTTGGCTTTTTGCGGGAATCGCTGAAGACGTCGAAGAAATCTCGGAGGAGATAGGCGCGGCGGATGAGGACATAGCCGCCGATGGCACCGCCCAGGTGGGCGGCGTCCCCGCCCGCGTTGTGCCCGCCGAAGACGAGGTTGAGGGCGGCCAGGCCGACGTAGACCATCGCGAGGATTTTGAGTCGCATGGGCACTGGGGGGAAGAGCAACTGCACCGTTAGGTTGGGGGCGATCACCGCGGCTGCGACGATGACCCCGAAGACGCCGGCGGAGGCGCCGATCAGGGGGGTGTTGGCCATCGCGGCGAAGCTGCCTCCCTGGCTATAGAGAATGATGGGCAGGTTGGTGTAGCCCATCATGGCAGCGCCGATGCCCATGGCGTTGAGGAGGAGATAGGAAAGACCCCCGCAGATGCCGCAGGTGAGGTAGAGGGCCAGGTAGCGTTTTGATCCGAGGTGTTGTTCGACGAGGGGGCCGAAGACAAAGAGCCCGAGCATGTTAAAGAGGACGTGGGAGGGCCCGCTGTGGAGGAACTGGTACGTGATGAATCGCCAGAACTGCAAGCCGCCTTGGGGGGAGACTTTGAAGGTGCTGAAGAAGCCGTAATCGAGCATGGCGGTGTGAATCTTCGGCGAGACCGCCCCCAGCAAAAAAACCGCCACGTTCACCACGATCACCATCATGTTGAACGAGCTGAGCGATGTGCGCCGGCCCGGAGAGTTTCGGAAGATGTAGTCGCGATCGTAAATACCCATTCCAGCACGTTACTCCGGCCCGCCCGTCGCGGGTTTCATCTAAAGCCACCATCATCGGATCGAAGCCTAGGCCCACTGGGAGTATTTTTGCCCCGTGCTCAAACCTCGCACATTTCCCCGGGCCAGCACGGTGTGCCTTCCTAGACTCGATGTTCCATGCAACGCCCTCGCTCCGAGAAACCCAAGCACTTCCGCAAGCCCGCCCCCCAGATCCCCATCACGCCCGCCCGTCACGCCGTGGTCGAGGCGCTGCTCCGGCAGGTTGAGCGATTCCCGGATCTGGATCCGGCGCCGCTGCGCGATGGGAGCCTCCCGGCACGGGACGCGGCGTTTGCGCATGCGATTTACGACGCCGCCATCCGGCAGTGGTTGACGCTGTCGCATGTGCTGTCGCGGCGGCTGCACCAGCCCTTTGAGGAGCAGAAGCCTGGGGTGCAGGCGGTGTTGCTGGCGGCGAGCGCGCAGATTTTGCTGCTGGACAAGGTGCCCCCGCACGCGGCAATCAACGAAGCGGTGAACTGGGCCAAGTTGCGGCTGTCGGGGAGCCTGGCGGGAATGATCAACGGGGTGCTCCGAAACATTGTCAGGCTGGTGCTGACCGATCGGGCACAGGGGGATGAGTTGGCGCAGCCGGTGCGGCGTGCGGCTTGGTCGGGGGCGCGGGCGGAGCTTCCCCTTCCGGATGGGCGGGCGCTGGTCTTCAAGCTTGACATCATGCCCGAGGAGGAATGGGAGCACCTGAGCGTGACCACCAGTTGCCCGCCGGGGCTGCTGGCTCATTGGCGAAAAGAGCAGGGGGACGAGGCGGCCCGGCGTTTGGCGACGCATCTGCTGGCGGAGCCTCCAACAATATTGAACGTGGCGCACGCATCGGAGGCGACGCTGGCGGCGCTGAGTGCCGGAACTCCCCCACTGTCGGTCCCGCACGCCCAGCCGGGGGCGAGGGTGTGGCACGGCCCGCGGCAGGAACTGGCTCCGATGCTGGGAGCCCATCGGGACGTCTGGGTGCAAGATCCCTCGTCGATCGCCACGGTCGCGGCGTTGCATCCGTTTCGTGATGAAGTCGCTGATGGGGTGATTGTGGACATGTGCGCCGGGCACGGGACCAAGACCCGCCAGTTGGCGGCGACCTTCCCCAACGCGACGATTATCGCCACCGACGTCGACCCCGATCGCCTGGCTAGCTTGCGCGGGATCCATCTGGCGAATGTGAAGGTCGTTGCGCCCGAGGCGTTGGCCGAGGCGGCTTCGGAGGCTGCCTTGGTGCTGGCGGATGTGCCGTGCAGCAACAGCGGGGTGTTGGCTCGGCGTCCGGAAGCCAAGTACCGGTGGAGCGAGGCGCAAAGCCAGAGATTGCAGGGGATTCAGCGAGAGATTTTGGGCCAGGCGGCCAGTTTGGTCCGGCCCGGCGGGCTGCTCGTGTACGCCACCTGCAGCATGGACAAGGGCGAGAACGAGGATCAAGCCGGGTGGGCGGTGGCGGAGCTTGGACTGCGGGTGGAGGCAGAGGTCAAGCAGTCCCCAGCCGGGGATCCCGGCGGCAAGGCCTCGGAGTATCACGACGCGAGCTACTCGGTCCATCTCCGATCGGTCAAGGGCCCTGGCGACTCTCGCCGCGGGACAGGAACGACGCAGGCGGGTACACTCAAGGCCCGTCGCGCAAAGACGGCCAAGAAGCAGAGTCCTGGGAGCCGGGCTTGATGAACTTGCTGGATATCTTGAACGTTGATTGCATCCGCGCGCCGCTGCATGCCACCGGCAAGCGCGAGGCTATCGACGAACTGGTGGACGTGCTGGCCGGGCTTGGGCGTGTCGGCGACGCCAAAGCGCTCAAGGACGCCGTCTGGACGCGGGAACAGATGCGGACAACTGGGATTGGTGCCGGGCTGGCGATTCCGCACGGGAAGTGCGTGGGGATGCCCGGGCTGTCGATGGCGATCGGGAAGCCCGCCAAGCCGATGGAGTTCGACGCGATCGATGGCCAGCCGGTGAAGTTGATCGTGCTGTTGGCCAGCCCGCCGGACCGGACCAGCGACCATATTCAAGCTTTGGCCCGCGTGAGCCGGCTGATGACGATGGAGCAGTTTCGCGAGCAGATCTACGCCGCGTCGAGCGCGCCGGAGATTTTTGAGCTGCTTCGGAGCCAGGAAAAGCCGGCCTGACCCCTGTTGGTTCTGCTTCCTGACATTTGGATCTGCGTCCCGAGTGGTTCGCCATGCCTCAATCACCCCTTGCCGCGATGAAGACTGAACATTCCTGTCAAGACGTGTACGCGCCCCTGGCCCGCGTGGAGGCGACCCTGGACGCGCTGTCGCGTCACCCGCACGCACCCGCGGGGCTTGAGGGCGCGGTTCGCTACTCGCTGCTCAGCGGGGGCAAGCGGCTGCGTCCGATTCTGGCGTGGCACGCGTGCGTGGCGGCGGGCGGGCAGGGGGAAGAAAGCCTGTACGCCGGGGCCGCGGTCGAGTTCATCCACTGTTTCAGCCTCGTCCACGACGATTTGCCTGCGATCGACAATGACGACCTACGTCGCGGACGCCCCACCCTGCACAAGCACGCGGGGGAGGCGATGGCGATCCTGGCCGGGGACGCGATGACGCTCACGGCGTTCGAAATTTTGGCCGACGCTCGCCCCGCCCATCTTCCCAAGCTGGAGCTGATCCGCGAACTCGCGCACGCCACCAGCGCCATGATCCATGGGCAGGTGTGGGACACGCTGGGGGGCTTGCCGGCCGGGTTGGCCCCATTGGAGTCGCTGCGGCTGATCCATCGGAACAAGACGGGTGCCCTGATTCGGGCCAGTTGCCGGATGGGGGCGTTGTGCGCCCGGCCCGGGCCAAACGCCGAAACGACGTTGGCCGCGATCACCCGCTACGCGGACGCCATCGGGCTGATGTTCCAGGTGGTGGATGATCTTTTGGATGTGACGCAGTCTGCGGAACACACGGGCAAGCGGACGGGCAAGGACATCGACGCCGGCAAGCTGACGTTTCCGGGCGTGCTCGGGGTTGAAATCACCCGCGAACATGTGGAACTTCTGAAACGGGACGCCCTTACGGCCATCGAACCGCTGGGGACAGCCGGCGCGTCGCTGGCGGAGCTTTGTGAAGTCATGAGCACGCGGACCAAATGACTTGACCCGTTGAGCGATTCTCCGAACGTCGCGCCGTCGGAATTGGGGCTTGATTGTGGTGGGGCGCTGCGGAGTGGGTCGGGGTG
>JAKFUN010000190.1 GCA_021732675.1 Phycisphaerales bacterium | reverse complement strand
ACGCCCGGTGGGGGGGTTGTGGGGCGGGCTTTGGCAGCCGCCTAGCACGCCCAGCGTGGGGCGAGCCAGGCCCACCGGCGCGGTGCTGCTGGAGCGATTGGGGTTGCCGCCGAGCATCGAGCTCACGCCAGCGGGCACAGTCCGCCGAACCCTGACGCATCGCAATGCGGTGATGCGCGTGTGGGCGGGGCGGGCCAGCGGCGAAATGAAAGGGCGCGAGTGGTTTCCGCAAGCGAAGTTGCCGGCGATGTCGAGCGCGCATGTGAAGGTGTTGGAATGCGGGGCTCCGCGCCGTGGGCCTTCGCAGCCGGAGGCGGTTGGCGCACGAGTCAGCCCAAAAACGCATTGACCCCGCGAGCGGGGTCAATGGAAAGCGCTGTCGGGCTTGGACGAACTGTTCTGCTTACTTCGCCTCTTCCTTCTGCTCTTCCTGCTTGGTCTTGGGCTTCCAGTCCGGCTCGGCGAACATCACAAAGGTGCGGGTGCCGCGCCGTACGAAGAAGGTCACCTTGGCGGGCTGGGCTTTGGCCAGGTCTGCCAGAACCTTGCGATAGCCCGCGATGTCGGTGATTTGCGTGTCGTTGATGCGTTGGATGAGGTCGCCCGGGCCGACGCCCGCCAGGCCCGCCCAGCCGGCCCGCTCGGAGTTTTCCACCAGGACGCCCTGGACGGATTCGTCCCAGCGGTAATCGTCGCGATCAAAGAACGTGAGCTCGCGGGCGGTCAGGTCAAAGTCCTTGTTCTGATCGCGGATGGCCTCTTCGGGCCCGATGCGGGTGCGTTCGAGGGTGACGGGCAGGTCGAGCTTCTGGCCCTCGCGCATCACGGTGAGGGTGGCGGGCTGGTCGATGCCCAGCTTGCGGATGGCGCGCTGCAGCAGGCCGGCCTCTTGAATGCTCCGGGGCTGGGTTTTTTCGTTGTTAATGGCGATGATGACGTCGCCGACTTTGAGGTCGCTCTTGGCCGCCAGCGTGTTGGGATACACCCGCGAGACCCGGAACCCCTGCGAGCCGGGGATGCCGAGTTTGTCCGCCAGGTCTTTCAGCACCGGCTGCGTGGAAATCCCCAGCCAAGCCTTCGGAACCTCGCGCGGCGGGTCTTCCTTCTTGTCCGGGCGCGGCTTGATCAACGTCACCTGGTTCTTGCCCCGCCGGTCAAACCCGATCAGCACGAACTCGGGGATCGGTTCCTTGCTCATGATCGCGCGATAGCGCTGCACCAGCTCGTCCAGCGTGCTCACCGTCTGCCCATCCACCGAGCGGACGACATCGCCCCACGACAACTGCGGCTCGGCCAGGTCCGCTGGCCCGCCGGGGTGCATCCCGCTGATGACCGCCCCGTTGATGTCGTCAAACTGGCGGTCCCGGGCCATCTTCTCCGTGATTTGCTGGACGCTAAAGCCCCATCCCCGCAACGCGGCTTCGTCGCCCTTGTCGCGCAGCAGCTTTTCGGTGGTGATGGAGGTCTCAGTCGGCTTGCCGTCGCGCTTGTAGGTCACCTTCAGCGTGGCGCCGACGGGCAACTCGGCGATCATCGCCGCCAGCGCGGGGATTTCTTCCGCGAAGCGGGCCGTCACCGGCTTGCCGTCGAACGCGACGATGAGGTCGCCGGCCTGCAAGCCCGCCTTGTCGCCGGGCCCGCCCTTGACGGTGCTATTGACGACCACCCCTTCTTTGAAATCGCTGCGCTTGATGCTCTTGAGAGCGACGCCGATGTAGCTGCGGATCACTTCGCCGTGGGCGATCAGCGACTCGGCCACCGGGCGGGCCAGCGCCGAGGGGATCGCAAACCCCATGTTCGAGCCCCCCAGGGTGTTCACGCCCACGATCTGTCCCTGCAAGTTCACCAGCGGCCCGCCCGAGTTGCCTGGATTGATGGCGGCGTCGTGCTGGATCCAGCGAGTAAAAATCCCGGTCCGCTGTCCTGGGTCAAACTCCATCTCCTCCACATCGTCCCCCCCGCCTCCGGTAAAGACGCGATCGGCGTTGCTCACGATGCCCAGCGTGACCGAGCGCGAGAGTGAGAATGGCGAGCCCATCGCCATGACCGTGTCGCCGATCGTGAGGTTGGTGCTCTCCCCCCAGTTCGCAACCGCCAGTTCGGTGCCCGGGGCGAGCTGCTTCATGTCGATCTGCAGGACCGCCAGGTCGGTCAGCGGATCATCGCCCACCAGCCGCGCCGGGAGTTCCTGCTTGTCCGCCAGGGTCACCTTGAACTTCTTGCCCCCCTCGACGACGTGGTGATTGGTGACGACGTAGCCGTCTTTGGAAATGATGGAGCCGCTGCCGGTTTGGCCGCCTTTGGTTTCTTGGCCGGTGGCATAGTTGACGGTGATGACCGAGATGTTGGCCAAGGCCGGAAAGACCTTGTCGCGGGCGTCCAGCACGATCTTGCGCATGTCCTCGCGGATCCGCTGGGAACCGTCGGTCAAGGTCGGAGCCGGCTGGGCCAGGGCGACGGTGCCCCCCGCGAGGCCCAAGATGCACCAGATCGACGCACGAATCGCAGAACGCCTCATTCGCAAGACTCCTGAAAGAACCCATCGCCGGTCGCGGCTGCCCCACCCGCGGGACGGTTGCCCCGGGGCCAGCTGCCCTTTGTGAACCGTGTACCGCCGCCGGGGTGCCGGGGTTCACTGGGGCAAGCACAGAGTATCGGCCGCCGAGGGATCGGCGCTGTACGGCCAAGCGAGAGCAAAAATGATGACGGCGCGTCGCGGGCTTGCCCGATGCAGCCGAAGGGGTACCATACGGCTGCAATTTGGGGATTGGTGTAACGGTAGCACGACTGACTCTGACTCAGTTAGTCTAGGTTCAAATCCTAGATCCCCAGCTTTGGTCTTGGATCACGCGGCCTCTGTGCGCTCCCGCCCGTGACCTTCTTTGGGGCCTCCACCTTCGACCTGGCTCGGGGATTGTGGACCGGCCGCTCCCCCAGCTCCGCGCTGGCTCCCCGCTCACCGGGTTCCTTGCTCACCTGCTCACTAGACGGCACCCTCGCCTCGCCTGGGGCTCGACGCGCCCGCGCGTGCCCCGCGTTTTTTACATTCCCGCTCGTCTACGACCCCTCATCCAGCCAAGCCCCCCGGGACCCACCCGAGCGTGAGCCGCGAGTAACGTCCGCATAACACCATTGGCAGCGGCCCGCCCCGCGCAGGGGCGCTTTGGGACGTGGGGGTTATTCTTCACCTTCAAAGACTCCCAAGCCATCTTATTTACGAATATGGCCGCACGCGCCCGAGGCGTCGCGTCGCGGAAAAATCCACGCAAAGCCTTTATTTACAGCATTTTACGACACATGCCCCAAGGCCTGTCGTGCCGGGACGCTCGAAATCTAAACGGTTTCTTAGCGCAAAGTGAATGTATTAGATTTGGTTAATGTGAGCGGCAACCCAAGGCGAAGCAGTACCTTTTTGCGAGTCTCGGGCTAAAGTCTGGGCTCAGTGTAAGGATCGCCAGAAGAAGTGCATTTGGGGTGTGCTTCCAAGGTGGTCAAGAGCCCGGAGTTTTGCATGCCCACGGACCGTTCGCATCGCGCGTTCACGCTCATCGAGCTTTTGGTCGTCATCGCCATCATCGCGGTGCTGATCGGCGTTCTTCTGCCCGCCCTCGGGAAGGCCCGTGAATCCGCCCGGACGATCAAGTGCGCCGCGAACCTCCGTGGCGTCGTCCAGGGCGTCATCTTCTACACCGGCGACAACAAAAGCTTCATCCCCCCGCACTACGTCTACGCCGACGGCCCAGAGTCTAACAACTGGCGCCTCGAAGATCAAAGCGTCACCAACGCCACCCCCGAAAACGGATACATCCACTGGTCCTACTCCCTCTTCGAGGGCGGCCGTATCCCGCAGGACGCCTTCACCTGCCCGTCCATCGGCACCCGAGGCGGCGCCCCGCGCACCGACCCCGGCTCCGACCCCAACGACTGGGAACCCGGGCAGGTCAATGACTCCGGTGGCGGCGTCGGCACCGCCCCTCCGACCGATCGCCAGGTCAAGCGCATCGCATACGCCGGCAACGCCGCCCTCTTCCCCCGCAACAAGTTCGCCGACTCCGGCGGCCCCCGCCTCAACCGCCTCGTCACCACCGCCGCCGTCGACAACACCGGCCGGGGTGGCTCAGGCACCATCATGGCCACCGAAATGTTCTTCAATGGCAACTGGAACGCCTGGAGCGACACCGGCAAGATCAAGAGCCACCGCCCCATCACCCCCTTCCTCGCCCCCGGTGGTGACGTCTACAACGAGCCCCTCAGCTCCGGCCTCTTCCCGCGATTCTTCTATCCCTCGGTGTCTGACATCATCAAGCCCTCCGAAGTCCCCGGCGGGGCCATCGTCGACACCAGCGGCACCCCGCTGATCAACCTCATGGGCCGCACCCACAAGGGCAAGGATGACGGCTCGGGCGGCGCGGCCAACGCCGGCTTCGTCGACGGCCACGTCCAGATTACCACCGTGCTCGAAACCATCGACAAGAAGTGGTGGGGCACCCGGTTCTTCTCCCTCACCGGCGACCAGCGCGTCAGCGGCGGCCTCGGCCAAACCGCCTTGGACTAAGTTTTTTCGGACGGGGCGTCGAAAGACGCCCCGTTCATTTTCCGCAGGATGCGAATGGAGAGTCGCTTTCAGCACGGGCCTTGTGGCCCTGTGTGCGGAGTCGGTGTGTGCGTGTCGTACGCGTCGTAGAGAGTCCCCTTTTCTTGGGAGAGATTGCCATGAAGATGAACGTGAAGATGGCCGTGATCCTCGGGCTGGTCGGCGCCGCCGCCGGCATCGCCAACGCTCAGCCCGCCCCCGTGGTGGTGACTGGCGCAACCCTGTTCCAGAGCTTTTTCACCGCCCCCCAGTCGACGATCGACGCGATCGATGCCGACGCCGACGGCATCGCCCGTCTGAGCCCCTTCATCCTGGGCGTGCAGCAGTTGGCCCCCACCGGCGTCAACCCCAACTCGGGCTACCTCGCCCTCACCTATCGCTCCACCGGCTCGGGCAACGGCCTGGCTGAAATGGTGAACTACGGCACCCGCTTCGCGACCAACCCCGCCGAACTCGCCAACATCAACGGCACCGCTGGCGCTGGCCAGCTCGCCGGCCTGGACAACGGCTGGGTCAACCGCAGCTTCTTCCTCAACGCCGCCAACAACCCCAGCCCCACCTCCCTCTACAACGCTGCCAACCCCGGTGGCCACCCCTTCCGCTCTGACACCAACACCTTGCTCGCCACCTTCGCCGCCCCCGGCACCGCCTCGGCCGGTGGCGTTCGCGTCGACCTCTCCATCCTCGACGTCCCCGTGACCTGGTTCGTGACTCAGTCCGGCGCCGGCAGCCCGACCGCCACCCCGCTCACGACCGGCTACGGCAACAACACGATCAACGCCCGCAACAAGAACGGCACCCCCCTCGCCTCGGGCGGGAGCAACCTGCTCCGCAGCCTCACCAGCCCGGATGGCACCGTCACCCTCAACCAGAACACCTCTTCCCCCAACGCCTTCACCATCTTCAACACCCCGATCGCTTCCGCTCCCATCGCCTTCGAGACCAACTACGGCACGGGCCTTACCCAGGCGACCTACACCCAGCTCCGCCACCTCTTCACCACCGGTCGTCTCCCCTCGGGCGAGAACCTGACCGCCGTCACCCGTGACTCGGGCTCGGGCACCCGCAATGGTGCCATGAACTCCCTCGGCATCGACCCCTCCTGGGGTGGTGGCGAGAACGTCGGCACCCGCAACGACGACTCCGCGGCTGCCACCGCGACGGACCGCAGCCTGGTTGGTCCCAACTACCTCCCCTCCAACAAGAACGGCTCCGGCTCGCTCGAGCGCACCGTTCAGAACACCCGCCTGGGTATCGGCACCACCGGCGCCGAGCGTGGCATCGCCAACACCTGGCTCGTGAACAACGGCGGCAACCGCCGCGCCGACCTCCTCGCGGTCCGCAACGACCTCGCCGGCGGCACGGTCTTCGCCCGCCCCACCATCAACAACCTCCTCGACAACGATGCCAACGGCTACAACATCGCTGGCCCCGAGACCTTCGCGAGCATCGGCGACCCCCGCTCGGCCCCCGCGGCCAGCGGCGGCACCGGCTGGCAGGGCGCCTTCGACGCCTTCGTCGACGGCTCCAACGGCTTCCCCGCTGACGGCGCTTACCAGGTTGGCGAGAGCTTCACCGACCTCAACGGCAACGGCATCCGCGACGCCGTCAACGCCGAGGCCGGCCTGAGCAACAACAACCCCTCCATCCGCAACGTCTTCGCCGCCCGCTACCTCAACAACATCAGCCGCTCCATCGAGCGCTTCGTCTCCTTCGGCCAGAACCAGGCCGACTTCACCCCGGGCGAGTTGCTGGCTCAGACCTTCATCCTGGTCGCCGCCACCGACACCGTCCCCAACGCCATCCTCCCCGCCGTCCTGACCGCCAACCCCCAGTTGAACCAGGCTCTGCAGGAAAACATCCGCACCAACAACACCATCTACACCCGCACCGAGTACACCTCCTTCAACACCAACACCGCCGGTGTCGCCCCCACCCGCACCCCGCTGACCGGTGGCCTGACCTACACCGACGGCAGCACCCAGCTCTACCGCACCCAGGCCGGCGCCACCATCTCCAACGGCTCCTTCCTGCTCATCCGCAACCGCATCTCCGGCGACTTCAACCAGGACGGCGTTCGTGACATCAACGACACCGCCGGGCTGATCTCCGCCGTCACCAGCCGCGCCACCTTCGTCGCCCCCACCGGCATCTACGCCGCCGGCACCGAAGGCACCCTCGCCCTGGACGTGATCGGTGACTTCGACTCCGACGGCAACTTCAACAGCGCCGACGTCCGCTACTTCGCCGACGGCCTGGCCCTCTCCGGCGGATCGCTCGACCGCCGCGCCGCCTTCATCGCCGTCGACGTCGCCTTCGGTGGCAACTTCTTCGGCACCACCAAGGCCAACGGCACCTACCAGAGCGGCGACAGCCGCGCTGATATCGCCGGCACCGTCGGCACCACCCCCGGCTTCGCCCCCATCGGCGCCAACGGCGTGATCAACGCTTCGGACATCGACTACGTCTTCGCTCAGTTCGTCCGCAACCCCCGCGTCACCGACGGGGCGGCCAACTGGAGCAACCTCAGCGAGGCCGTCACCACCGACCTCTCCGCGGACCTCAACGGCGACCTGGTCATCGACCAGAGCGACGTCTCCGAGATCCTCAGCATCCTCAGCAGCAGCCTCGGTGACGTCAACCTCGACGGCGCCGTCGACGCCGCCGACCTCGCCATCGCCACCGGCAACCTCGGCACCGCCGGTGGTTGGGCTCGCGGCGACATGAACGGCGACGGCCAGATCACCCAGGCCGACCTCGACATCATCAGCAGCGGGATCGTCCCCTCCTGCGACCCCGACGTCAACCAGGACGGCAACGCCGACCAGGGCGACATCGACTACCTCATCAACGTCGTCGCTGGTGGTGACAACACCACCGGGATCGACCCCGACTTCAACCGCGACGGCAACGCCGACCAGGGCGACATCGACGCCCTCGTCAACGTCGTCGCTGGTGGCGCTTGCCCGTAATAGCCAGGCACTGAGCACAAGGCATGAGGGACAGCGGTCCTAAGCCTTAGCAGCAGACATTCATAAGCCCCGCGCTCCGGCGCGGGGCTTTTCATTTTTGCTTCCCATTCGCACTTTTGGTGATCACGCGCGACGACCCAGGCCCACGCGCCAAACCGCCACCGGGTTTCGGAAACAAATCACGCGGGCCCGCAGACAGGCCCAGGCCCGCCAGCCCAGCGTCGATCACTCCTCATCGAGGAGGTTGACGTTCTGCGCAGGCGCGTTGCGGGCAGGCCAGGGTTGAGCCAGCCGCGCGATGCGATCGGTCGAGTCGGAAATCTGCTCGCCGACGTCATCCCAATTGCCTTGGTCTGGCGAAAAGAAGCGCGACCACAGCCGCCCCCCTCGGTGCAGACGCCCTTCGCTCAGCGCGTCGGCCTGATCCTCAAACAGCCAGCGCTGGCTGTCCAGCACGACCGGCGCGTCTTCGCTCACCGGGCCCTGCGAGGCACATCCGGCCACTCCCCCGGCCAGGGCGCCCATCGCGGCCACCCCCAGCAGCGACATTCTCCAAAGTCGACCGATCGTGCGAGGGTGTGTCATCGTCTCGGATTCCTCGGGGTCGTCCCCCGCAGCGTCGCCGGAGTTTTGGGCGGAAAAGGCCCCTGCGTCGGGCGCGAGTTGGTCGGGCCTTCGGGCTTGAGATCCGGCTTGCCGTCCCCTTGACCGTCGTTGCCCGCGACCGCTTCGGGGGTCTTTCCCTGCGGCTCATGACTGCCGGCATCGGAATTCGGGTTGGCCTCGGGCTTTGCCGCTTCAGATCCCGCGAGCTCGGTCCCGCGAGGGCCGGGCAGGTTCAGCCGGGCAAAGATCAATCGCCCCGCCGAGGTTTGCAGCGAAGAGGTTACCGTCATCGTCGGCGACTCGCCCAGATGTGCGGCTCCATCCTCCGCCACGACCATGGTGCCGTCGGGCAGATACCCAACCGCCTGCCCCGCCTGCTCCCCGGCTCGAAGCAGCTTCACCATCACCGTTTCCCCCGGCACGAGTGAACTCTTCAAGGTGTTGGCGAGGTCATTGAGGTTGAGCACCGGCACCGCAGAAATCGCCGCCACCTTGGCGAGCCCCGAGTCGAGCGTCATGATCGCTGCGGGCATCTCCCGGGCCAGCTCGACCAGGATCTGATCAACCGACTTCGACTGCACCCGCGAATCGTCGACTGAGAGATCAATCTTGGGCGATCGCTGAAGCTTGGCGATGAGCTCGAGCCCCCGCCGCCCTTTCTGGCGTGTCAGGTTCTCATTGCTGTCCGCCATCGTCTGCAACTCGGCGATCACCGACCGGTGAACCACCAGCGGGGCCTGGATGAACCCCGTCCCCGCGACATCGACCAGGCGCCCGTCAATCAAGACCGAAGTGTCGAGCAGCACCGGGCGCACCCCGCGCAACTGCTTGACAAACTCGACATACGGAATGATCAGCCGAAAATCGTCCTGGGTCTGCAAGACCGTCGAGACGCCGAGATAGCACAGGGTGGTGCCCAGAAGAATCTTGATGGCGTTGATGGTCGGCTTCAGCGTCTCCAGCCCGACCTTGGTGGGGATCCAGCTCTCGACCACCAGGTCGATGATGAACCCCAGGGCCAGCGTGGCGATCATCCCCGCCAGCACCCCCATCACGATGCTGGTAATGGTGGCGATCTTCTTGTTGGGCGTCAGTACGTCCGCGGTGATCGCGATCCCGAAGACCACCAACGACCCGATGATCCCCGGGACGTACCACCGGACCGATTCGCCCCCCGCTTCCTTGCTCTCAAGCTGACGAATCACCCCCAGCATGGTGACCGTGACCACCAGGATGAAGAACGCCGCCCGGACAAACCGGAGCATGATCGCCCGCTGCTTGGCCAACGCCTCGGCCGGGTGCAGCTCGGGCTTGCGGGTGGGGGTTGGGGCGGGTTGGTCCTTCACGGCGTTACAGAGTGTACGGCCCGGGTTGGACGTCGGGTCCCAGGCTCCGTAGGCTTCTCGGTCCGTCCCCTCCATCGACGGCCGGGCCCGTTGCACGGGTGTGCGCGTGAACCTGGTCAGGGCTTGATCGCAGCAGCCATAAGCGTTGCGGGCCCGGTGCCGGCGGTGTCCTGGCCGTCGATGGTGGGGATGGGCGCTTTACCCCGCCGCCGCCCGGTGTACCTTCGCCAGCCGCGCCAGCAGCGCGGGCATCGTCGCCAGCGGCAACATGGTGCTCGCATCGCTCATCGCCTTGGCCGGCTCCGGATGCGTCTCAAGAAACAGCGCATGCACCCCGGCCCCGGTCGCCGCCATCGCCAGCAGCGGGGCCCGATCCGGCCTCCCGCCCGTGGTCTCATTCTCCGCAGGCGTCTGCGTGCTGTGCGTGACATCAAAGCACACCGGAGGCGCCCCCCCCGGCGTGCTCAGCTCCATCATGTCCCCCAACCCCAAAAAGTAGTTACCCAGCAACACGTACAGA
>JAKFUN010000126.1 GCA_021732675.1 Phycisphaerales bacterium | reverse complement strand
CGGATCGCCCGAGGCGAACAACCCACCGGTGGTCGTCGCGCCCCCCGCCCCCGTCATGGCTCCGGAGCGCAAGGTCAGCGACCTGGAGCGACTGGAGCCGACCTTTCAGTCTGTGCTGAAGCAACCGGTGCTGGAGTCCGAGGTGGATGAGCTGATTTCCGAGTACGGCCGCGCCATCGAGTCGATCCCCGCAACCGACACGCGCCGCCGTCAGCAGGCCCAGGCCCGCGTCGACGTCCTGACGCTGCGGCAAGAGTTTCGCAACAAGCTGCGCGAGCAGGAAGATGACCGGGCCAAACTCGATCAGTCGACGACGAAGATCCGCACTCAGCTCGACGAACTCGCCAAAGCCCGCTACTACACCATCATCGGGCAGCTCCAGCCCAGCCTCGTCTACAACGGGCGCGACCTGCCCCAAATGTTCCGCGTCGTCAGCGTCGGGGGCACCGCCCCGCGCACGCTGGGCTACCTCATGAAGAGCGATAAGTTCGAGCTCGACAAGATGACTGGCCTGGTGGTGGGGGTGATCGGCAGCGCCCAGCTCGATCGCTCGCTCCAGCTCAACATCATCACGCCGGTGCATGTGGACGTGCTCAAGTCGGTGCCGGTGGGTGCGCCGGCCGCCACGACTCCCGCAGCCCCGGCTGAAGCCGCGCCCAAGGCCGACGCCCCCGCTGAGAGCGGCGGGCAGTAAGTCACGGTCCAAGACGGTTGGCCCCCAATCGTCCCGGTTCGTCCCGGTTCGTGCCGTTCGTGTGGCTCGTCTCGTTCCCGCCCTTTGCCGGGTCCACCACGATGGCGCATCATGGTGGTATGGCAGGTCGGTACAAGGCTCACTCGACCCTGGGGTCCACCCACCGGTACAGCACGTCCACGACCAGGTTGAACACCACCAGCATGGTGGCAAAGACCAGCACCACGCCCATGATCAGGAAGAGATCCTTGTTCTGCACGGCGTTCACGAAGTGCTGGCCCAGCCCCGGCACGCTGAAGACGCTCTCGACGACAAAGCTGCCGGTCATGGCCCCGGCCGCCGCCGGGCCCAGATAGCTCAGCACCGGCAGGCAGGCGTTCTTGAGGGCGTGCTTCCACACGACCTCGAACTCGCTGAGGCCTTTGGCCCGGGCGGTGCGAACATAGTCCGACGCCAAGGCCTCGATCATGCCCAGGCGGGTGAGGCGCGCGATGTACGCGGCGATCGGAAGCCCCAGCGTCAGCGCAGGCAACGCCAAGTCGCGCATCGACCCCCAAGACCCCACCGGAAACCAGTTGAGCCAGAGCGAAAACACCAGCAGCAGCACCGAGCCCACTACGAAGCTCGGCAGGCTCACCCCTGTCAGCACCAGCAGCGTCGTCGCGTGGTCGATCGGTCTCCCGGCCCGGGAGCCCCCGATCACCCCCGCCGGCACGCCGAGCGCCAGCGCGATGGCGACCGCCGCGGCTCCCAACGTCATCGACACTGGCAGCGCGTCGGCGATGATCCCGTTCACGCGTTTGTCGCGATACTGCAGCGATGGGCCAAGGTCAAAGACCGGGCGAGGCGGGTGCGGGCCGGGGCCCAGCCGGTCGGCGAGGTAGCCAAGGCCGCTGGCGTCGCGCAGATAGCTGTAATAGAACCCCCAAAAGCTGTCGAGACGATACTGCCGGGCCATGGCGTCGGCGACTTCCGGGGCCGGGCGACGCCCCTCGGGGTTTTCGAGCGGGTTGCCCGGCACGCCCCACGCCAGTGCCAGCGTCAAGGTGGCGACGACGCCCACGATCAGGGGCAACTGCACGAGGCGACGGATGACCATGCGGAGCATTGGCGGAGGTTAGGGGATGATGGCGCCCGGTGGGGATGGGTTTACTTCGGAGCGCGGGTGTATCGATACAGGCCGCCACACTCGGAGCAGACGGCCTGTTCGGGGGTGCCGCTGAGGTCGTACGCGCAGTGTGCGCAAAGGTTGCCAACCCCGACAACGGGCAGACCAAAGCGATGCAGCACACCCTTGGTACCACCTCGAAAGCCCGTGTACCCAAAGGCAAAGGCCACAACCCCGGCCACGGGTGGGATCAGCAGCGGTGAGAGGGAGCCCGCGAGGGCGAGCACGGCCAACAAACTGCCCGCCCCAAGGCCGATGGCGACCCCGCGCGGCGCGACCGGGCTGATGGCACAGGTGCCGTAGGACGCTCGATAGACCCCAAGAAGTTGAAGGGGAATGAGAATGATGACTTCAAGCACGATGTTGGAGTCCGGTACGGAGTAGACGCGGATGAGCAAGTAGGTGACCAGACCGGCCATGATCAGGCCGATCAAGGCACCAATCAGGGCGTACACGCCTGTGTACCAGGTCATGCGCTGGGTCCAGCGTGAGGCGGGCTCGGGCCGGGTTGCGGGCAGCGCGACTGGAGTGGCGGGCGTGGAGGCTTCGGAAGACGGTAATGGGTTGCCTTCTTCAACGTCCGCGCGATGGCCTTCTGCCTCGCTCACCAGGCCCCCTTGCCATCGCCTTTGATATCGATCAAGTCCAGCGACTGTTCTTGTCGCGGGTGGACGCTGACCCCCTTGACCCGGTGAGCGTCGAAGAGATACACCTGGACATACTGAAAGAGCGGGAGAACCGGGGATTCTTCTTCCAGCAGGATCTGCTCGGCCTGCCCGAGCAATGCCAGACGTTCCGGGGGCTCGGTGGTCTTCGCGGCCTGCTCGAGCAGGGCGTCGTATCGCCTGCTCGAAAAACCCCGATCGTTGTTCCCGTTGCCCGTGGTGTTGAGGTCCAGGAACGTGGTGGGGTCGCCGTAATCGCCAAACCAGGTGGCGCGGCTCACCATGAAGTTTCCGCCCTTTACGTCTTCGCGAAACGAACGGGTTTCCTTTTGTACCAATCGAACGCTTACGCCCAGATGCTTCTTCCAGTCGCGGGCGATGGCCTGCGCGATCAGATCATGCCCACCCTCTTTGTTGAACAAAAGTTCGACCTCAGGCATGGCACCCCCGGCCAGCGCCTCGTCGAGTAGCGCCCTGGCCAAGGCCGGGTCAAACTTCAGCCCGGCAGGGGAGTGGTATCCGGGAATCGAGCCCGGGGGGATAAGCGTGCTGGCTGTGGGCTCGCCCGTGCGACGAACATTTTCCACCAACGACTGTTTGTCCACACTCATGGCAAACGCACGCCGGATTCGGGCGTCGGCGAAAGGGTTGGGGCGTCCGTCGGCGAGCTTTTCGCGGCAGTTGAAGTTGTAGAAGTACGTCCCGAAGCTGGGGAAGGTGTGAATGTGATTGCGTGGGTCGTCGGGAAGTTCCTGGTCGATCTCCAGTTCGTTGGCCCCGCCCGCGCGCAGATGCGCGACCGCTTCGGCGTGCTCGGCGCGGAAGGCGGCTTTGTCGGCCAGCAGTTTGGCGACGTAGTTGCCGGACACGCCGCTGGTCCAGTCTACCACGCCCCCGCGAAAGGCCATGACCTGGGCGTTTCCGTCGTCGATGGAAGGAATGCTGATGGAGGTGAGTGCGAGGCGTGAGGCGTCCCAGTAGTGTGGGTTGGGCTCGAAACGCATGTCGCGCTTGAAGCGCCAGCGGGTGAGCACGAACGGGCCGTTGGTGACCAAACGGGGGGGCTCAAAAGAGCCTGGAGCCAGACGCAGCCCCCCCGACACCGGATCGATGGTGGTGGAGGCCTCGATGGTGGGGGGGTGAATGGGAAAGAAGGCCGGGAAGGCCATGAGGTCGAGGAAGTAAGGCACCGGGCGCTCAAGCTCGATCACCAGGGTGCGCTCGTCGGGGGCGTGCAGCCCGACCAGCGTGTCAAACTCGCGCCGGGCCACTTCCCAAAGCTCGCGGGCCGCGGCTGGGCGATCGGCGATGGATGCATCCAGCGCAAAGCCCTTGAGGGCTTCGGCCCGGCTCGCCATGAACTGCTTCCCGCCCCGGATCAGCCCCAGCAGCTTGGCGTAGTCGCTGCCCAGCTCGGGGAGCATCGTCCTTCGCCATGTGTAGACGAAATCGGAGGCGAGCACGGGGTCGCCGTTGGACCAGCGGGCGTCGTCGCGCAGATGAAAGGTGTAGGTAAGGGCGTCGGAAGAAACATCCCAAGAAGCGGCCACCCCGGGGATGGTGGCGTAGTCCTTGGAAAGGACATCGCGGCGGCACAGCCCCTCGGAGATGATCCGGGCAACGCGGAAGTCCTGCATCCAAGACATTTGCGAGAAGTCCAGGGTGTTGACCTCGCCCTGGTTGATGAAGGCAAAGTCGGCGCGAGGGGCCTCGCCGGAGCGCATGGCCAAAGCCAAGAGCACCACCAGCAGCCCGAAGGCGATCGCGAGCCTGCGCATGGAATAAGTCTATCGGCGCGGCCGGGGGGGCCGGGCGCCACAGTGCACCGGTTTGCGCGCCGTTTTTGGGCGATGCGGCGGGAAGGGACCGCCAGAGGGCCTAGAGGGCGAAAGAACCGGCAGCGAGCCCGAAGGGGGGCTTGGCGAGCAGGTTGTTGATGAACCCGCCGACGTCGAGCAGGAACTTGGCGTCGTCGGCGGTGGTGCCCTTGCGCAGGGGTTCACCCAGGGCGGGCAGGGTGGGGGCGCTGCCACCAAGCTGGAGCTTGGAGTAGGCCAAAAGGGCGGTGGTCTGCGAGGCGGTGGCCAGGTCGGCCAAGGCGCTGCGAACATCGGCGGCGTTGCCGGATTCAAAGGTCTTGAGCTTGACGGCGCGGGAGGCGTAAGCCGCGAGCTGCCCGGTCATCTCGGCGCTGCTCTTGGCGGCGGGCGCCGTGACGGTGCCGGGGGCGGAAAGGAGCTCACGCATCGCGCTGGCGGCCCGCAACATGGCGAGCGCTTCGGCGGGGTCGGCGCTGGGCTTGGTGGCGGCTTTGGCGTTGGCGCTCATCGCGTCGCCCAGGGTCTTGATGACCAGCGTGTGCTGCGCGTCGGGTTCGCCAGCGACCTGCAACGCCCGGATCAACGCATCGATCACCAGCGGGTCGCGTTCCTTGGAGAGTTGATCGCCCAGGTTGGTGATCAGTCCCTGCACCTGTTCGGGGCGCATCAGCGGGCTGCGCGATTGGGCGAGCATGAAAAAGGTGCGGCGCAAGCCGTAGGCTGCCTGGTAGCGAACGTCGGCTCGGGCGGCGCCAAGCGAACGGGCCAGCAACCCGGCCGGGTCGTCGGTGGCCAGTTCGCCCGCGATCGAGAGGGCCCGGATGGGCAGATCGCTGGTGGGGCTGGCGAGGTTGGCGGCCGAGAGCATCTCTTCGAACGCGGGCTTGAGGGCCTCGGCGTAGCGGCGGCGGAACGAAACCGAGATGTCGCGAAGGCTGGGGCCGCCAAAGGGAGCGCGAAGGCGGGACATCGCCTGACTGACCTGGGCGGCTTCGGTGCCCTTGAGGGCTTCGAGGTTGCTGTTCACGAAGCTCTGGATCTGCGAGGTCTGGTCGGCGTTGAGCTCGATGGTGGTGGAGAGGCCTTCGGGCAGGGCGCCCTGACCCATGGCCCCACCGGGGGCGACCAGGCCCAAGACGCAGGAGGCCAGCATGGCATGAATGAACCGTCGGGGTCTCGCGTCGATCATCGCCACGTTCGTTCCTCTCACTGGGTTGCGGGCCGCGTGGGGCGATGGGCCCGAGCGACAAACCCAAACAAATTCCAGAAAACTCTCAGCCGCACTCACCAAGGCCCAAGCCTAGCACACTCAAGAAATCGAAGCGGGAACGCTACCAGCCCCCCGCGGCGCGGTCAACCGGCACGGACCGTCTAGTAGACCTCCAGGAACATTCGGCGGCTCAGGCGAATCTCCTTGTGGAGCATGGTTCGCTTCCAGCCGGCGATCGATTCGAGGGTCGCGGCGTCGGCTTCGATGTATTGCTCGCGCGGGCCGGCGGGCAGCAGCTCGGTCAGGCGCTGTATCACGCCCAGTTCCATCCCTGCGATCCCGCATATGTACACCAGCGTGCGTTCCCCCGCCAGCAAGGGCAAGAGCACGTCGCGGCTGTGCCGAATGCGATCGTGGACGTACATGGCCGGGGCGCCGTCGGGCTGCTTCTCGCGGCTCAAGGCTGTGATGTACTGAAAGTTTGGATGCTTGGCGGCCAACGCTCGAAGGTCGGCGTCGTAGAGCAGGTCGCTGGCATATGGAGAGCCCATCACCAGCGCGATGCGGCTCTTGACCCCGGCCTTGAGCAGATCCATCACCATCCCGCGAAACGGGGCGATCCCCGTGCCTGTCGCGAAGAAGACATAGTCGTGCTGGTCGGGGGCGGCGGGCAGAACAAAGCGCTTGCCGCTGGGCCCGGTGACCGTGACTTTGTCGCCGAGTTGCAGATCACAGAGGTAGTTGCTGCAGACGCCCAGGAAGAGCTTGTGGTTTTCGTCGTGTTCGTCGATGACGCGCTTGACGGTGGTGGCGAGCACCTTGCCTTCGCCGTCTTCGCCGTAGCTCGGGCTGGCGATCGAGTAGAGGCGAAGTTTCTGGGGCTTGCCGTTGGCGTCCGTGCCGGGGGGAACGACCCCGAACGACTGACCCGCGATGAAGTTGCCCGCCAGGGCTGTGCCCGAAACATCGATCGCGACATGACGGACGATTCCCGCGGCTTTCTTGGAGGCGGTGCAGCGCTCCGAGAAGATGACGGTGCCGACGCCGGGCGCGGCGGGAGAAACTAGGTGCATTTTGGCCGGCAGAAGCGCCGGGCCGGGGTGGGTGGTTTCAGACATGCGATGTGTGGCCGAGGGCGATGAACGGGTCAAAGACGGAGATGGAAATTGGGGAAACTGGGTTTAGCCGCCACCGGGGGGCGGGGTCCCGCCGCCGATGCTGGTGAACAAGGCCTGCAACTTTGGCCCAAGGTCAGCAGCGGCGGCGTTGGCGTCGGCAAACTTGCCGGCGTTGATGTCATTGGCCCAGGCGTCGGTGATCGCGGCGAGCTTCGTGTAGAGCTGAACTGCCGGGCCCGTGCTCGCGCCGCCAGCCAGAGCGCCGGGGTTGACGAGCCACTTGCCGTTTACCTGCACCATGGGGATCGGGAAGGGCAGGCCACCGCCGGTGATTCGGGCAGTGTTGCCAGCGATCTGGATCTCGGCCTTGGAAGGGTCGACGGCGTTGTAGACCGCTGCTTGCTGCGCCGACTGCTGACTAATGAGAGGCCCAAAGAGCGGGATGAGCTTGATCACATCTTCCTGCGACTTCTGGAACTTGGCCCGGCAGGCAGTCTCGGCCTTGATCGACGCCCGGGTCGCAGCCGCGATCGGGTCCTGAGCGGCTGCGGGGCTTTCAAGGTCGATCACGCCCACCATCGCCCGCGAGTCATTCGCCTTGGAGGCCGCGATGAAACGCTCGAGGGTGGCGCGGATCGCGCCAGTCTCATCGCCCGGGGCGGCCGGGGCGTTCTCTCCGGCGGGGTTGGCGGCGATTGGGGCGGCGGATCGGGCCTGGATCTGGAACGCCGCGGCCAGGTCTTTTTCTTCGCCCTTCAAGAACTTGCTCGCGCTCTCGAGCAGCCCCTTGAGCTTCTCAAGCCGCTCGGTCACGCCCTTGTCCTGCACACGCACGCCCTGAATGGCAGCCTTGGCGGCTTCGAAGGAGTCGCTGGTCTGTGTCATCAGATCGGCGTATTCCTTCGTCACTGCTTCGAGCTTGGTGGTGAAGGCGCTGGCGTTGGGGAGCGGGTGGGTCGCTTGGACCAGGCTCTCGAGGAGCGATGCGTACGAGAGGGTCGCCTGGGCGCGGGCCCAGGTCGTCTCGGCGAGGTCGAGCTGCGCCACCCCGATCGACATGCTGGCGCTGGTGCCCCCATCGGCCTTGGCGTCCTTCGAGGCGGCCAGACCCTTCCTGAGGGCGTCGAGGGTTTTGCCATACTCCGAGGCGATTTCGCCCGCGAAGAGCGCGTCGATGTCGGCCACACCCTTGTCGATTTCGCCAGCGGCCTTCTGAGCGTCGGCGCGACGGGCCGCCACCTCTTGCTGGGCCGAAGCCTGACGTTCATTCAACGACTTCTCGATCTCGCCCAGATCCTGACGCTGCTTCGTGCCCTTCTCTACCTGGGCTTTGGCCTCGGCCAGCAGGGGCTCGATCTGGTCCGCCTCGGCGGCGATCTTGAGCCCGGCGAGGCGGAACTGATCACCCTCGCGTTTGCTGACGTTGGCTGCTTCCACGATCGGGGTCGCCTGCACGGCGGTCAACTGCTGGGTCGTTCCCATCTGCTTCACGTAGTCGGCCTGCTTGGCGTCGGCTTGCTCCAGCTTCGCCTTGGCCAGCGATCGCAGGTCGGCGATTTGCTTCTGCAGTTCGCCCTGGCGCTGGGTGCTCGCGGCGATTTCCTTTTCGCGCTCGACTTTGGAGGCGGCGATCTCGGCGAGCTGCTTGGAGACGTCAAAGGCCGCGGCGGCATCGGCCGAGGCGTTGGTGCTGCTCCAGTTGGAGAGGCTCACCTGTGTCAGGGTGATCATCGCCCGCACCTTGCCGTCGGCGGCGACTGCGGCGTCGGCGGGGATCTGGCTCAGACCGCGCTGGGCGCTGGCCACGAGCAACTTTGATGCGGCTTGTTCCCCGGGCGTGCCGGACTTGGTTCCCCCGGCCAGGGCGACGACCTCGTTGTAGGTTTTCTGGCGGGTGCTCTCAGGAGCCGCGGTTGAACCGCCCGCGTTCAGGGCTTCGAGCTGGCGTGAGCCCTGCTCAACCGCTTTTGCGGCGGGGGTGCGCTGATCGCACCCGCCGACCAGCAGCATGGTCCCGGCCAAGGGCAGGGCGAGTCGCAGGGAGAGGGTGATCGGGAGCGAAATGACCTTCGACTGCTTCATGGTGTGCCATCCGGGCCTTTGAAACGCCCGGTTCCTTCGCGCGGGGGAACTGACTGACTGGGCGGCAAGCCACTTGGCGGGCCGCCCCTGACAAGCCGGGACTGTAGCAAACGGACGCCGACTCCGCTCTGGTTTGGGTTCAGTGCGGGGTGTTGGTTGGGGCTAGCGCGGAGCGCCGTCGGGTGAGGAGGTTGCTTGGGGGGTTGGTGGGTTGTACTCGATGGGGTATTCCGGACGCTGCGGGTACATGGAGCGGATCCACTCGACGACCTTCACGTAGCGGGGGTCGTGGGTGTTGGTGAAGGCCGGGCGCCAGCGGCCTTTGCCCGGGCCAGCCAACTCTGGGTGCTTGATCACAGCCTGATCCCGGGGCAGGGCCATTTGCAGCAGGATGGAGTCGCCGGGCTTTTCGTAGTTGATCAGGGGCTGGCCTGTCGAAGTACGGAACCGGTCCAGAATCAGGAAGTTGGTGTAGAAGCTGGCGTCGATGCCGGTCCGCAGGTTGTAGAGCCAGAGGCGTCCGGCCTCCTCGCCCCCGTGGCAGCGATTGGTCGCACAGGAGTTGGTGAGCCAGGTGCGATTAACGTTGTCGCGAAAGAGCTTGAACGACGCCGGGTTCTCCAGCACCTGCACCTTGGGGTAGAGCTCGCGGGCCCGGGCGTCGAAGAACCACCCCAACGTGTCGGGCGCTTTTTGGTGCAGGAAGAGGTCGCGGGCCTCGGGGGTCACGGGGACAGCGCCGCGACCGGTGATCGACTTGCCTTTGTAGGTGTCCAAAAACGTCAGCACGACTTCCCGGGGGATCGACAGGCGAGGGGGGTTGCGCAGGTCCGTCTCGTAGACCCGGATGAGATTGATCTGCTCCGGGCTTAGCAGCGGGAACGCCGCCCGGGCAGAGTCGGCCTGGCGCTCTTTGCGAGCCTGGGCAGCGAGATCCTCGTCGATCGCCCCCTTGGCCGGGGCGCGATTGAGCTTTTCTTGTTCGATCAGAAGCGTCCTCATCTCGCGGGCCTGCGGGTTGGCGGGCTGAACCTCCAGCGATTGATCCACCTCCCAAAGGGCAAGGTCGATCCGGCCCTTCAGGCGGCACCATTCCGCCAGACGCAGGCGACCATCCACATCTTCGTCGGCGATCGCCTCACGCAGCAGGGCGTACTGCTCCTCCACCGTGGGCAGCGCTCGCACCCCACGGATGGTGGACTTGTCGAAGGAGGTCGGAACCTCGCCCACCCGCACCAGATATCGCACAGGCGACTCTTCCAGCAGTTCGCCGGTCACGTGCCGCACGTCGGAAAGCACGATGTC
>JAKFUN010000159.1 GCA_021732675.1 Phycisphaerales bacterium | reverse complement strand
GGGAGTGGTGATGTCGGGGGGATTAGGCGGTGGGGGCGGCGGCCGCCTTGGCCTTGCCTTCTTCAGCCAGCACAGCCTTGCGGCTGAGCTTGATGCGTCCCTGGTCGTCCACGTTGATGACCTTCACCTTGACGATGTCGCCGAGCTTGACGACGTCGGTCACACTCTTGACATAGCCCTCGGCGAGCTCGGAGATGTGGCACATGCCGTCGGTGCCCGGGGCGAGCTCGATGAAGGCCCCGAAGTCCTTCATGCTGACGACCTTGCCGGTGTAGATCGTGCCGACCTTGATCTCCTCGCACAGGGCTTCGATCTCGGAGCGGGCCCCGTTGATGGAGTCGGCGTTGAGGCCGGCGAGCTGCACGGTGCCGTCGTCGTCGACGTCGATGGTGACGCCGTAACGGTCCTGCAGCCCGCGGATGGTCTTGCCGCCGGGCCCGATGAGCTTGCCGATCTTCTCGGGGTCGATGTGCAGGGTGATGAGGCGGGGGGCGAGGGGAGAGATCGTCTCGCGGGCGGCGGGGATCACCTGCTCCATGATCCCGATGATCTCGAGGCGTCCGGTGAGGGCTTGCTCGAGGATTCGCTTGATCTGGGCGAGAGAGAGGCCCCGGGTCTTGAGGTCGAGCTGGATGCCGGTGATGCCCTCGCGGGTGCCGGCGACCTTGAAGTCCATGTCGCCGAAGAAGTCCTCCTCGCCGATGATGTCGGTCACGAAGATTTCGTTCTGGTCGTTGTCATCGGCAAAGCGGCCCACACTGATGCCGGCGCATACCGCGCGGATGGGCACGCCAGCGTCCATGAGGGCGAGGCAGCCGCCACAGACCGAGGCCATGCTGGAGGAGCCGTTGGACTCGGTGATGTCGCTGACGACGCGGATGGTGTAGGGGAAGTCCTCGGGGCTGGGGATGATGGCCAGCAGCGAGCGCTCGGCGAGTGCGCCATGGCCGATCTCGCGGCGGCCCGGAGCGCTGATGCGCTTGACTTCGCCGGTGGAGAAAGGGGGGAAGTTGTAGTGCAGCGTGAACTTCTTGCTGTACTCGGGGACGAGGCCATCGATGATCTGCTCGTCCTTGCCGGTGCCGAGGGTGACGGAGCAGAGGGACTGGGTCTCGCCGCGCTGGAAGAGGGCCGAGCCGTGGGTGCGAGCGAAGATGCCGACCTTGCCGGTGATCGGACGGATCTGCAAGGGGCCGCGACCGTCCGCGCGGGTTTTTTCCTGCACGATCAGGCGGCGAGTGATCTTTTCTTCGAGGCGCTTGAAGGCTTCCTTGGCCTGGGTGCGGGCCTTGCTGGTGGCGGCGAAGTCGGCGTAGACGCCCTTGTCGTTGATCGTGAAGTGGGTGTCAAGCACCTTCTTGCGAAGGGCGTCCACCGCCTCGTTGCGGGCCTTTTTGCCCTTGATCTGGCGGGCCGCGATCATTTCCTTCTCGGCGACCGCCAGAACCTTGGCGGAGACCTCCGGAGCGGGCAGGTGGAGGTCGCCGGCGACCTTGGGCTTGCCGGCCGCTCTGGCAAACTCGTCGATCAGGTTCAGCAGGTCCTTGACGTGCGAGAAACCGAACTCCAGGGCCCCCAGCACGCCCTCTTCGGGAACCTCGGCGGCCCCGACCTCGATCATGTTGAGGCCGTCCTTGTGCCCGGCCACGACCACGTCCATGTCGGAGAAGTCAAGCTGGCTGACGGTGGGGTTGATGACGAACTGCGGGCCGTCGTCGGTGTGGATGCGGGCGATCCGCACAGTGGCGGTGGGCCCCTCGAAAGGAATGTTGCTGAGGGTCAGGGCGGCCGACGCGGCGGTGGCGGCCAGCACGTCGGTGTCGTTCTCGCCGTCGTGGCTGAGCACGAAGACCTGAATCAGCACTTCGTCAAGGAAGCCATCGGGGAAGAGCGGGCGGATGGGGCGATCGATCATCCGCATGGTGAGGATTTCTTTTTCGCTGGGTGGGCCTTCGCGCTTCTTGAAGCCCCCGGGGAACTTCCCGCCCGCGGAGGTCTTCTCGCGATAGTCAACGGTCAGCGGGAAGAAGTCGATGCCGTCGCGCGGGTTGGCGCGAACGACGCTGGCGAGGACCGTGCTCCCCCCGTAGTGGGCGATGACGGTGGCGCCGGCCTGCTTGCCGACAACACCGGTTTCGAGGATGAGGGTGCGCCCGCCGAAGTCGCGTTGCACGCGAATCAGGCCGTGATCGGCGTCGGGGAGGAAGCCGGGAACCAAGTGATTGGACGATTGATGCATGGACGCATCCTTGTGGTTCGGCGAGCAGGAGGAGGGCCTGAACGCCGGGCGCGGCGTGGAGGCTTCCACGCGTCGCCAACGTGCCTGGGCTTTCCCCGGCGTCCCACAAGGAAGTTGACAGTGGCAGAAGGCAGGGAACAGTCAGGCCCAGGCATAGCTCAAAGGGGCGGGTAAGACTCGCGAGGGCGGATTGTGCGCTGCCGACTGCCGCCGCGCCTCGTGGGGCCGCCGGGGCGGACAAAAAACAAACACGGCCCGGGCGGTTTCCCGTCCCGGGCCGAGGATTACTTGCGGAGGCCGAGGCTGGCGATCAGCTTTTGATAGTCGCCCGGATTCGTCTTCGCCAGATACTTCAAAAGGCGGTTACGACGACCGACCATCAGCAGCAGCCCGCGCCGGCTGTGGTTGTCCTTGTTGTGCCCCTGGAGGTGGTCAGCCACTTCCTTGATGCGGGCGGTCAGCATCGCGATCTGAACTTCGGGAGAGCCCGAGTCCTTGGCGTGGCGGCGGTGCTTGGTGGCGATTTGGAGGCGTTCTTCGGCGATCAGGGCCATGCGGGGTACCTACTGCTTTGACTGCGTTTGCGACCAGAGACTTGGGCCCGGAACGCCGGGCACCGGAACTTCACACGCTTTGAGCCCAAGGTTAGGCAAACACCGACCGGGGATCAACTCGGATTGTGGCCCGGAGGGGCGGCGGAGCCCTCCGGAGGGCTGGGGGCTCGGGAGCGGAAAAAGGCCGAGATGATCGCTTTGTCGGCGCGGCTTTGGGCGGTTTGCATGGTCAGGTCATAGAGCTCGCCGGGGGGAGCCACAATCTCGATCCCGTTGATTTCCAGAAACGCGACCGCCGCGACCGCACCGGTCCGCTTGTTGCCGTCGACGAAAGGATGGTTGGAGACGATGTGAAATAGATGGGCCGCGGCCATCTCAAAGATGTCAGCGTGGAGCAATGCGCCAGCGAACGTAGCGAAAGGCTGTGCGATGGCGGAGTCGAGCAGGCCGAGATCGCGAATGGACGCGTCACCCCCATAGAACTCGATTTGGTTTGCGTGAATGTCCAAAATGTCGGACCGGTCGAGTGGCTGGTAGGACATCGGCTACTCCGCGAGGCGACGCAGGTCGTCGCCGAACCGGCTGTTGATCTTTTTGAGGGCGGCCTGGAGTTTGTCGTTCTTCGAGCCGCTTCGCACCGGCGAAATCAGGAGCGAGTCGCCATTGGTGGTGAGCTCCAAATCCGTGTCGGGGTTGATGCGCAAAATCTCCATAACGGGCTTTTCAATGATGATCGCGTAGCTGTTGCCGTGCTTGACCAGATTTTTGACCATGACGAGGCTCCTTGGGTGGTCGACCATTGTAGATACGCTGTAGATACATCGGCGGTTCCGGGGCGACCGCTTTGGGGGGAATGCGTGCTCCACAATGGCTCGCCGTCGGGTTGAGCGACTCGGAAAGCCTGGCCGCGATTCTCGGACCGCTTCGCGTTGTCGCTCACGCAGCCTGCTCACATCAACCCTCGACACCATCCGCGTCTTGCCCGCTTCCAATGTCGGCAGGAAATCCTGAGGGCCCGACGGAAGATCTTCGTATCGCCCAGGAGCCCGACGATGCATGCCGCCGCGTCCGCTTGTGAGACTCTCGAGACCGTGATCCTGGCCAGAGTGGAGTAGGTCTTGGTCTTCGCGGTCTTGGGGACGTTCGAAAGCGTCGCCGGCCGCAGATTGGTCCAGTCAAGGGGGCTGACGCCGAGTAAGGCCATCGGAGACGATCAAATGAACGGCGTGCCGCGCGGCAAACGTCCGGCTCGGGGAACAAAGCTTGAACGAGAACTCGGTCGAAGCTTGAGACGCCAAGAATGCCTGCGTGAGCAGAGGAAGCCGTCGTTGGACGCCCATTTAGAATCGCGTCGAGTCATTCTTCGCCGATTCACTGGTGGGTCGGCTGCGTGCTCGCGTGGTTGGATATCGAGGAGCGCACGATGGCGATGGCCGGGGCTTCTTTGCATTCGATGGGGTGGAAATCTCGAACTTCTGCACCCTGAGCTCGATGTGGCACCGAGGCGGGCGGCACAATCGTTTGTGCCACGATTCCGATCGGCCGCTCTCGTGGTTGACTCCCCCATCTGAAAGCCTCCGGACGCCAGACTCACTCCACGAAGTGGGCGAGTTCTCTCAAGGCGATTTCATTGGTTCGTGCCTTCGATACTGCGACATCGTGATCATTCGCCGCTTGGCCGCGATCGCGAGCGAGCGGGCGTTGGTGAGGCCGGCGCGGACGATCTCGCAGTTCAGTGGACAGCGGGTCGTAGCGCCCCGCCCGGATAGGTGAGTGGGGGGAGCTGCAGCTGTCGCAGCGGGGGCTCACAAGTGCGACGCGAGTCGATCGGGGAAGGTTCCGCTCTATTCACTCGCGGCCAGCGATCCAATAGTGATTCCGTCACGCCCCTGACTTGGATGCGAGATTTGGCGCTTCGGCCAGCGCGGCCAAATCAGTCGACGACAGGCCCGAGATGTTGGGACGCGGGGCCGTGATAGCCGCTCGAGCGTTTCGGGGGGGCTTCCTTTTGCTCATGATCAACCCAGGAGTTCATCCCTTGAAGTATCTCAGCTTGGCCCCCCTTGCGTTCGTTGCTCTCACGGCCTTCGCGGGGTGCTCGGAGTCGCGCAATCGCAGCGACAGCCCGCACCCCGCCAGCGTCTCGATCGAGGCGTCATCCCGCGAGATCGTCGCGGGCGAGACCGTGACCCTGACGGCACGCACCAAGGACACCTACGGGCGAAACACCACGATCAAGTGGACCTCGACCGCCGGCACGCTCACCACCGAGCAGGATGGGCGCGTGGCCCGCGTGAAGTTTGATGCTCCGGGCACATACTCGGTGCGGGCGGCGCTGATGGCCGACGGGCGCGAAATGCAGTCGGACATCACCGAGATTCGCGTCAAGCCGGTGGGCTAAGCAATCCAGACAAGGATTGAGTGTTCAAACGAATCGCGATCGTGTGCCGCAGGAACGTTCATGTTCTTGTCAGCACTCTGATCGTCGCAGTCAAGGCACACAGCAAAACACAGGAGAATCTCTAATGACAGATATGGTAACACCGACGAAGAACACCCCGCGTGAAGGGACCCACAACGTGGGCCATGACCTGCACAAGATGGGCGAGCACGCCGTGCAGGTCAAGGATGGGCTTCTGGCCATGGGCGGCGATCTGGCGGACACGGCCCGCGACGGCGCGAGCGCGGCCCGGCAGAGCGTGGCGCACGGGGTGGCCTCGGCCAAGGAAGCCATTTCGCACAACGCGGAGGTGGCGAAGAAAGACGGCGCGGACGCCATCGCCTCGCTCACCAAGAAGGTGACCGAAAACCCGCTCACCAGCATCGGCATCGCGGTGGGATTGGGTGTGTTGATCGGGATGGTCGTCGGCCGCGCAAGGAACTAAGGCGTGAAGCAGTTTGCTGAACTGGTTGTGAAGGTGGCGGACCTCGTGGAAGCGGAGGGCAGAAGCCTGCTGCAGACGGTTCGGGGCGAATCTCGAAGTGCCCGCGAGTATGTCGCCACCATGGGTGTGGCTTTGGCATGCCTGATCACCGGTACGTGCGTTCTCATCGGCGGCTGCGCTCTGATCGGCGTAGCCGCCTTTCTGTGGATTGCCCAATACTGGGGCTCGGCGGCCGCCGCGGGGGTGTGCGGGGCAGGGTTCTTGCTTCTCGGAGGTATCGGAGTATGGATCTTTCAAGCACGAGCCAAGGCCTAAGTGTTCTCGACGCCAAAGCACGGCTTCTGGCTTGGGCCACGGCGGAAGACGCGAAACCCAAGGGAAGTCTGAACGGCCCCCTGGTGGCGGTCGCCGCCGTCGGCGCTGGCGTGTTGATGGGGGCCCTGGTCTTTCGCCGTCGAGGGGTCGTCGGGCGTTTGGCGTGGCTCGCGCTTGTAGCGAGGGGGGTCCCGCTGGCAGCCAAGTTCTTTGCCAAGAAGGCGGCGCTGGCCGCGGTCAAGGCCTAAGCCGCGCCCTCGCGAGGGTTCGGCAAAGCATCGACAAGCCCTACGCAGGGCGTGTGTCCGTGTGATGACGTGCTCGCCACAGTCGTAGACATTCATTCGAGAAAACGGCCCACGGACCGGGCGCGAGACGTTGTAATAAAAAACGCCCCGGCGAGGGCCGGGGCGTTGGGCATGATCGGTTGTGAAATCTCGAGAGTTGGACAAGCGGGTGGCTTGTCCCACAGGCAGCCGTAGCAGGGGCGAGCCTGCAAGCCCCGTTTACTTCTTGGCGCCGGCCTTTTCCTTGTTCTTCTCGCCCAGCATCTCGTCCTGCAGGCTGCGCGGCATCTGGCGGTATTCCATGAACTCCATGGTCGCGCTGGCGCGGCCCTGGGACATGCCGCGCAGGCTCGTCGTGTAGCCGAAGAGCTCCGACAGCGGGATTTCGCAGTTCACCAGCTTCACGACGCCACGGTCGTCGGTGTCGATGATCATGCCGCGGCGAGAGGAGACGTCGCCGGTGACGTTGCCCAGGTACTCATTGGGCACGGTGATGACGACCTTCATGATCGGTTCGAGCAACACCGGCCCGGCCCGCTCGACGGCTTCGAGCAGTGCCAAACGCCCGGCCTGTTCGAAGGCGATCTGGCTGGAGTCGACGTCGTGGTACGAGCCATAGGTGAGGGTGGCCTTGATGTTGATGAGCGGGTAGCCGAACTTGACCCCGGTGATCGCGGTCTGGCGGATGCCGTACTCGACGCTGGGGATGAACTCCTTGGGGATCACGCCGCCGACGACGCCGTTCTCGAAGGCGATGCTGTCGTCAAAGTCCAACTCTTCTTCCTCGGCCTTCTCGGCGGAGTAGGGCTCGAGGGAGATGACGCAGTCGCCGAACTGCCCGCGACCACCGGACTGCTTGCGGAAGAGCCCGCGAACGTCTTCGACCTTCTTGGTGATGGCTTCGCGATAGCTCACCTTGGGCTTGCCGACCTCGACGCTGATCTTCATGTCGCGCACCAGCTTGGTGCGGATGATGTCCAGGTGAAGTTCGCCCATCCCGCTGATAATGGTCTGGGCGGTTTCTTCATCAAACGTGAAGCGGAACGACGGGTCCTCGCGACGGATGGTCAGCAGCGCCTCGGAGAGCTTGCGCTTGTCGTCCTGTGTCTTGGGCTCGATGGACATCGAAATCACCGGCTCGGGGAAGAGCATGCGCTCGAGCACGATGGGGTGGTCCGGGTCGCACAGGGTGTCGCCCGTGTAGCTGTCCTTGATCCCGACCACCGCCACGATGTTGCCCGCCGAGACTTCGTCCAGCGGGATGCGGTTCTGGGCGTGCATCTCGAAGATGCGGCTGGCGTTTTCCTTCTTGTTGTTGACGGGGTTGAGCAACCGCGTCCCCTTCTGCAGGGTGCCCGAGTAGACGCGCATGTAGGTGAGGTCGCCGTGCGTGTCGGAGACGACCTTGAAGACCAGCGCCGAGAACGGAGCGTCCTTATCGTGCGGGCGGGTCAGCGGCACGTCCTTGTCCTGCGGGTCGGTGCCTTCGACGTCGGGCACTTCGTTGGGGCTGGGGAGATAGTCGATGACCGCGTCCAGCAGCATCTGCACCCCGATGTTGCGCAGGGCCGCCCCGCACAGGACGGGGTAGCAGCGCCGCGAGATGGTGCCCGCGCGCAAGGCCGCTTTGAGCTGCGGGATCGAGATCTCCTTGCCCTCAAGGAACAGCTCGGTCAGGCTCTCGTCGAGCTCCGCGATCTTCTCGACCATTTCCTGGCGCCAACGCGTGACGTTATCGAGCATGTCCGGCGGCACGTCCTTCTCGGTGACGTTCTCGCCCTTGTCGCCCTCGAAGTAGAAGGCCCGCATCGTCATGAGGTCGATGATGCCCTTGTGATCGTGCCCGACGCCGATGGGGTACTGAATGGCGATGCCGTTGGCGCCCAGGCGGGTCTTGATGGTGCCGAAGCTGAAGTCGAAGCTCGCCCCGATCTTGTCCATCTTGTTCACGAAGCACAAGCGGGGAACGCGATACCGATCGGCCTGACGCCACACGGTTTCGGACTGGGCTTCCACGCCTTCCTTGCCGTCGAAGACAGCGGTGGCGCCGTCGAGCACGCGCAGCGAGCGTTCCACTTCGATGGTGAAGTCCACGTGCCCGGGGGTGTCGATCAGGTTGATCTTGTACTCGCGCCCCAGGTGGGTCCAGGGGCAGGTCGTCGCGGCGCTCTGGATGGTGATCCCGCGCTCCTGCTCATCCTGCAGGAAGTCCATGGTCGCGGTGCCTTCGTGCACCTCGCCGATCTTGTAGTTCTTGCCCGTGTAGTACAAAATGCGCTCGGAGACGGTCGTCTTGCCGGCGTCGATGTGGGCGCAGATCCCGATGTTGCGGATGTGGGACAGGTCGGTGGACATGATCAAAAACCTTTCTAAGAACTCGCTGAACTTTCAAACGCGAGGCGGGCTCTCCCGCCCAAACTCTTCAATCGCTCCCGCCGCACCTGGCACCACGCCGGGCTGAGGGGGCCAACTTTTTGTGGAGACTACTGCCCTGGCCGCCCTGGGCTTGGCCACGCATAGGCGGCACGCCATTGGCTCACGACTGGGCACCACTCGGTGGATGTTTCGAAAAGAGCGGGTGCGAACTCAGCTGCCGAGGCCTCAACGCACGCCAGGCCCGCTGAGGCTTTCGCTCGCGGGCCACATCTTCATGGGTTCGATCTCTTCGTCTTCTTCCATGGCGTCGTCCAAGGCCAACTTCAAGCCTGCTGATCACCCTCGCGTGGCTCCCTCGCCGGGGCGAACGCTCGCAAATACTTCGGCGGCAAGCCACTAACGAGGGGGCTGCCGGGGCGTCCCGGCGATGAGGCCGAATGTTAACCCCCGGCACTCCCGAATCAAGGCCGCCCTTCCGGGCTTGATGGACTCTTGATCGGGGACTGGTCGGAACCCCTCGCCCCGCCCAGCCGGATCTGCTCCAACTGAACCAGCACCGATTCTGGCAACCCGGCCAGCGGGTCAAGATACAAGCGAGCGTTGTTCTCCAGAGCCAACTCTGCCCACTGTTTGGAGGCTGTCTGGTCGCCCAGCCCCAATGCCGCCAGCGCCGCCTGGGCCGGATAGATCGCCGACCGAGGTGCCAACAGGCTTGCGCGGCGAAAGGCGTCGAGCCGGCGTTGTTGCAGCCCCGGAATGTTCGACCCGCCCTGGCGGATCCCCTCGCACAGTGTCCCCATCCAGCCGAAGGCCTCGGCGCTGGGTTGCACGCGCGTCGTGCGGGCCGCCAGCGCGATGGCGGCCTCCACCAGCGAGTCCGACGATGCTCCCAAGGCGCTCGGGCGCATCGGGGCCCCGAGCCGGGCGCATTGTTCGCGAGCTTGCGACTCTGTGACCATCAATCGCGACATCGCCTGCGACGCCACGTTGGGTCCGGACTCTGGATTCGGCAGCCAAGCGCGGCCCAGGGCTTCCCACCCCAGCGACGCCGCCATCGCCTGCACCTGAGCCAGGGCCATCTCGCGCGATCTGGGGGCACCAGGGGGGGCATGTCCCGCGGCTTTGAACTTGTGGGCCAGGTCTTCCTGCGCAAGCCGCAAATCCTGGTCGAGCTTCGCGATCGAATCATCCTTGACGGGACCCAGACTCAAAACGCGGAGCCGACTGCTCAGCTCACGAAACGGCGAGACCAGGTCATACGCCGTGCGCAGCGATGATTCGTAACGCCACACCCGTCCGAAGGCCCACCCGGGGAGGATGAGCCCCAGCAGCATCGCCCCCAGCGCCATCCCAATCAGGTGGCGGCGTGGCCTTTCGCTGGGCCTGACGCTCCCGCTTCCCCCTGCCCCGGTCAGCAACACCATCACC
>JAKFUN010000174.1 GCA_021732675.1 Phycisphaerales bacterium | reverse complement strand
GGGGGCTGGTCGACGGGTGTGATACAGTCTGGGCATGACCACTCACCACGCCGAAGGAAAGAGCAAGCAGTCTGGCACCCATCTGGCCCCAAGCGAGTTTTCGCGGGCCAAGGAGATCTCGCCCCGGCGCAAGACTACCCACGCGACGGACGTGGCGGGGCTGGTGGACGAGCAGCTCAAGCACTTCGGGATCGACCCGGCCAGCGAGTATGGCCAGGTGCTGGGGGAGCTGACGAGTCATTTGTATTCCGGGCACTCGGACATGAAGCGGCTGTGGGAGGTTTCGGTGCGCGAGCTGGCGGGCTTGCCCCGCGAGGATCGCATCGCCCGCTTCGCGGCTCAGAAGTTTTTGTGCTTTCAGCTCGCCAAGATTCTGGACACGTTGCAGCATCCCTTCCGGGCGACCTATCAGAGCCTGGTGACGAGCACCAGCCAGCGGCTGCCCAAGGGGCCATACCCGATCTTTGACAACGTGACGGCGTTGTTCAGCGCCAAGCCGGTGATCACGCGGACGGCGACGTACATCTACGCGTGTGCCGAGTGGGTGGCGGACGCGTTCGAGGGCAAGGAGCTGATGCTCGAGGTGTACTCGAGGTTGCTCAACCCGACGAATGTGAGCCTGGCGAACCACATTGTGGATATCGAGGCGGGGCCGTATGCCGCCGAGTATTTTGCGTGGAACTTCAATAGCGGGATGGCGGCGGTGGACGCGGTGCTGAGCCATCTGGTGGGGCACCGGGACATTATTCTGTCGAGCCGCAATGTGTACGGCGGGGTCTACCAGCTGATGCACGACTGGTACGCGAAGAAGAGCAATCTGGACGTGAGCGTGAACTTCTTTGACGGGTTCACGGTGCAGGATTTCGTCAAGGCTCTCGACCAGGTGATGAAGGACAACGCCGACCGGATCAAGGACGGGCGGCAGGTGTATGTGTACATGGAAAGCCCGTGCAACCCGCACGGGTATGTGATGGACGTGCCGGCGATCTGCAAAGAGGCGCACGCCCGGGGCCTGACGGTGATCTGCGATAGCACGGTGGGCACACCCTTCCTGCATCGGCCCTTGCAGAAGACCGACCCGCTCGAACGCCCGGACTTTGTGATTCACAGCTACACGAAGGATCTGTCGGGGCACGGGAGCACGACGGCGGGGGTGGCGATCGGGCGGAACGAGCGGATGTTCATGGGCAAGCACGAGAGCGTGCTGGGCACGGCGCCGGATGGCTCGAAGCGGACATACAACTGGGACGAGACGCTCTTTTGGAATGTGTACTACATCAAGGGGGCGTTCCTCGATAGCGACAAGAGCTACGAGGTGCTCACTGGCATCCACTCGCTGGAGATGCGGATGCTCACCAAGGTGGTGAACACCCTGACGTTTGTGGAGTTTCTGGCGAGCCACCCGGGGGTGAACGTCAAGTGTGCCGCGGCTGCTGGGAACGAGAACGCGCCGATTCGCGAGAAGTGCTTGTATCTCGGGTTCCCCGCCCCGCTGTTCACGTTTGACTTTGAGGGCCGTGGCGGCCAGAAGCCGGCGATCGATCGCGACACCTTCAAGCGGTTTTTTGATTGCCTGGACCCGGTCTTTGGGCATCAGGTGAGCCTGGGCCAGCCCAACACGGTGGTGTTGTGCCCGGCGATTACGAGCCACAGCGAGATGAGCGACGAGGCGCTGCGGGCGGCGGGCATCAGCCCGACGACGGTGCGGGTGGCGGTGGGGGCCGAGGACCCGCGCACGCTGATGGCCCACCTGATGCGAGCGGCAAAGTTCACGCTGGATGAGGCTTCGCCCGGCTTCAGCGCCAAGTTCCCCTCGCCGGCCCAGTGCGACGCGATCTATCGCAAGCACTACAAGGCGGTACACGAGAAGTATGTCGAGGCGCAGCCCAAGATGGAAGAGCTGCTGGCGTAACGCCCCGAGACGCGTTTGGCATCGTGGTGGGGCGGGCGTGCGATCGCTCTGCCGCGAAGCGTGGTGGAAACACTACGATTCGGAGCGAATCGTCGTGTCACGAGAGAGCCTCGGGTCACGAAAGTGTCGCCTACGGGCAGTTGCCCCCGGCGATGACGTTGATAACCGCGTCGATGTCGCCCTGATCGACGTTGCCGTCACGATTGAAATCCGGGTCGATTCCGGTGGTGTTGTCGCCACCCGCAACAACGTTGACGAGGTAGTCGATGTCGCCCTGATCGGCATTGCCGTCTTGGTTGAGGTCGGGGTCGCAGACGGCGGGCGTGGTGGGAGAAATCCGGAACGTGCGGAGCTGCTGGCGGGCGAAGGTGGCGTTCAAGCCATCGGGCGTGGCGGCTGGTGCCGGGCCGAGGGTTGGGTCGGGGGTTTCGATGTGCGTCGCGACGATTGCCGGGCCAGCAAAGCCGGGGGGCAGTGCGATCGCGGCCGGCTGGGGGGTTTCGCCCACATTCCACAAGCGGGCGACCAGGCCGCCACTGGGCGAGTTCCATCCATCCTCGGCGGGCTTGAAGGCCCAGAGGATCACGTTGGGGTTGTCGGTGGAGATGAGAGAGGCCGGGCCCAGTGGCAGCGTGGGGATGGCCCCGGTGACGAGCCGGACCACCGGCG
Source organism: Phycisphaerales bacterium (assembly GCA_021732675.1). Lineage (GTDB taxonomy): Bacteria > Planctomycetota > Phycisphaerae > Phycisphaerales > UBA1924 > RI-211. The sequence continues at coordinate 7,662 of JAKFUN010000174.1, read as the reverse complement.
GGTTCTGGTGTTCGAGTGCAAAGCGCATGGATGAGGCGTTGTCCTGGGTCCCCCTGGCCCGCAGCGCGAAGCGCTGGGTGAAGCGGGCGTCGCCGAGCTGGTTGGGGATGCCCACGCCGTCGGAGACGACCTTGCCCCCGGCGATGACGCGGAGTTGAGGGGTGGAGGTATCGAGGAAGCCGGTCGTGCTGTTGCCCCGGGTCATGAAGTTGCAATCCCAGCTCGAGAGCGTGACGCCGATGGGGTTGGCGCCTTCCTGGGTGAGGTCCGCGAAGTGGTTGAGGGTCAGGAGGTCGTAGCGGGCGTTGGTGTTGCTGTAGTCCCCGCCTTGGCTGGAGAGTTTGGCGGTGATGATGGCGCCGAGCTCTTCGTGCTTGAGGGTGGGGGAGGTAAGGGCGAAGCTCTGGGCCCATTCCAGATTGCTGTCGAAGCCTTGAGTGATCTGGTTGGCGATGTCGACGCGGCTCCCATCGCGATAGAGCGTCACGCGGGTGGTGTGAGCGACCGGGGTGGTAGAGGTCGCGAGCAGGGTGACGGAGACGGGCCCGGCGTTTTCAATGATGACGGAGCCGCCGGAGCCCCCGAGGTCGTTGATGGCACGGCCGTTGATGGTGGCGGCCATTTGGCGATCTCCCAGCGGGGCGTTGATCCAACTGGTGATTCGTCCCGAGCCGTCCACCTGCACGCGATCGTGCTGATTGTCGATCACAAGTGAGGAGCCGCCCGGGTTGCCGCTCGGGTCGTCGTAGGTGACCACAAGGCGGGCGGGTGAGGCGGCGGGGGCTGAAGAGTCCTGAAATCCGTAGTAGGCGTTGGGGGCGATGGATCCCTCGGTGATGCACAGGCCGATGTGGTTGCCGGGTTGATAGCCGGGGCGATTCACATAGTGCTGCACGAGGGGGGTGAGGTCTGGGCTGGTCTGGGTCTGGCCGGCGCTCCAGCTCGGCTGGGCCCATGCGACGGTGGTGGCGAAGGTGGGGTGCCACGAAAGCAAGTCGCCACTGGGGCCGTTCACGAAGGGTGCGGCGTCGTCGACGTCGTAGAGGTGGATCTGGCTGGTGCCGCTGGCGCTGGGGCTAGAGGCGATGGCTTGAACTTGCAGGAAGGCGGAGCGGATGGTGGCGCCCCGGGGGATGGTGGAGGTGAACTCGACGGCGGCGGTCTGGGCGTCGGCGTCGTTGCTCCAGTAGAGGTTGTTGTCGGTGCCGGGCGCGTAGCCGCTGACGCGGACTTCGTCCGGGCCAGCGACAGCGCGATTGGAGAGGGCGTCGCGATTGTCGGCGGCGATGGAGAAGGTGGCGGTGATGGTGGTGCCCACTGTGGAGACTGTGGCGGCGTTGGAGAAGGATTGGCCGGGCCCGGGCTGAATCTCGTAGACGCGATAGCCCATGCTGGGGAGGCCAGCCGCCCAGAAGCGGAGGTGGGTTTGGCCGTTGATGGTCACGCGCTGCGAGGGGGCTTGTAGGCCGGTGGCGAGGTCGACGACGTGGACGGGGGCGGGGTCGCTCCAGGGCAGGTCGGCCGCGTCGCTGCGAGACCAGGCGAGGGGGTTGAAGACGAAGAGGCGCGGGGCGGCGCCGGCGGGGAGGTGGTCGCCCACGAGCGCGGCGGCGTCGTTGAGCAGCGAGGTGGCGTAGCTCTCGGTGCTTTGGGCGAGCTGGCGTTGCCAGGTGATTCGGCGGTTGATGCCGTCTTGCCCGGATGGTGGGCTCACCATGCCCATGTTGTGTTCGAAGAAAAGGCCGAGGTCTTGAAAGGCCTGGTCGCGCTGTGTTTCTCGGCCTTGCATGAACCCGGGATCGATGCGGCTGGCGAGCACCGCCAGGCCCTCGGCGGGGCGGAGCAGCTCGGTGGCGCGGCGGATGCGGGCGGTCTGCTCCGCCATGGTGCAGGAGTAGGCGTCCCACTCGTTTCCGAAGGAGAGCGCGACGGCCGGGAGCGTGGCGGGGGGGTAGGTCGCGGTGAAATCGTCAAAGAAATCAGTGATGGCACCGACGATGACTCGGCGGCTGGGGTTGCTCTTCTGCTGGGCGACGCTGACGAACTCGGTACTCTCGTATTCGAAGCCGTCCCACCCGCGACCGATGGCGCCGATCACCTGGAAGGGCCACTTGGCGGCAAAGCCGTTGAAAGGGGCGTTGGTGGTGACGGCATCCACGACGGCGGCGGGGTCGTAGGCCTCGGCGTAGCCGCCGATGCTTTGATTTGCCCCGCCGGAGAAGAGGGACTGCCATTTCATGAGCACGCTGGAACCGTCGAGGCCGGTGGCGCGATAGACCTCGTGCGGGCGATTGGTGGCACCGGGGATGCGGGTGTCGCAGTCGCAGACACCTTTCCAGGAATACTTGGCCCCGCTACCGGCCCACAACGAAGGGAGCCCGAGTGGGAAGGCGGAGTTTTCCTGATACATCGCGAGGCGAAAGCGGAGTCCCTCGCGGCGCTCGACGCGGCCCGGGTAGTACATGCCGCGAATCACGGCTTCGGCTGGGGAGCCCCCGTTGTTGATGACCAGCGGGTTCATGGCCACCGAAATGGTGCCGTCGCGAAGTCGGGAGATGAGGCGCTGGTAGTCCGCGGCCGGTTTGGTCTTCTCGTATTCCCACAGCCACAGGCTGCCGTCGCAATGCCAACGCTGGCGAAAATCGCTGGGGTTGTTCTGGGTCAGGTCGGCCTGGTTCAGGTAGTAGTCGATCATGCGCTGGAACGCGCCGCGATACGCCTCGTCGCTGTCGCTCCAGAAGTAGTCGGTGTGGTCGTCGGGGCAGATGTAGACGCGGTGTTGCTGGGCGTGAGCCTGGCCAGCGGCCAAGGCGAGGGATGCAACGAGGATGGCGGATCGGGTGCGCATAGAGAATCCTGTTTTGTGCCATGGCGGCGGAAACAGAAAGCGCACGCCGAACTTCTGGGGCCGCGACCGACATGATCGCAAGGGACCTTTCGAGCGTACCGAATGCCAAGCAGGCTTTCAATGCAAAATGGCTTCGCAAATCCGGCCCAAATTACGCCGAACGCCTCGGAGAATGACCTGGGCATTCTCATGGCGTGGGGTGTTGTGGCGTGGGCGCGTTGCCGGGCTTGGGACGGATCTGCCGCTTGGGCGGCAGGGGATTGCGAGTATGGGCCCTCACAGGGCGTTATGGGGCGTTCGGCGGGGCGCGATGGCCAGGTGGGGCCGGAACGACCTCATCGCGCACCGTGCGGCGGAGGATGAGTTTTCCTTCGGGAAGCGTGACGGAGCGCTCCAGCACTTCCTCGCGGATGACGCGAGCGGGGGGCGAAGCGGGAGTGCGAACGCCCTGAACCACATGGCCCACGAAGGCTCCGAGGTTGTGCAAGAGCCCGGGCTTGGGGCGTTTGGGTGTGCCGGAGTTGGAGGCGGCCTTTGGCATCGGTCACGTCGGGGTGGAGAGTGAGTCTACTTCGGCTGAGCGGGGGCGTCGGGGGCCTCGTCCGGTGCCTCGGTTTGGGCTTTGGCCCGTGCGATGTTGTATACCTCGTGGCAGCGTTCGACGGCTTCTTGCAGGGGCATGACGGTGCTGGGGTTGCGGGTGGCCGCGATTTGGGCGGCGCGGGTGCGAGTCGCGAGCTCTTTTTCGAGCTCGGGCAGGGTCATGGCCCGCAGCAGCTCCAGGTCGTCGTTGTGGGGCTTGGCGGCGTCGATCTCGGCCTGGGTGGGCTGCAAGACCACTCGCTCGTTGCCCATCACTGAGTTCCAACTGAGGCTCAGGTACGTAATGCACGCAAGTACGACCACGCTCGCGACGACGCCCATCACCAGATTTCGGTCGATGGCGCCGCGCTGGCGGGTGGGGCGAAGGGGGGACCACTTGGTGAAGTGTTGATCGTTGTGCGGCATGCGCGGGGTTCCTGGCTGGTGCTGGAGCCGGCCTGGGTGACGGCGTTACTTGACGCTTTGAAACGGAGCATTCAGTTCGTGGAAGAGAAAGGCGTTGATGTCCACGGCTTGCTCGACGCGCTCGGAAAGGGCGGTGCCGATCCCGTGCCCGCTGTTCGCGCTGGTGCGGAGCAGCACGGCAGCCCCAGCGTCCTGCAAGCGCGCGGTCATTTTGCGGCTTTGCATCGGGTCCACGCGGGGATCATTCGCTCCGGTCAGGAAGAGCACGGCGGGATAGGAAGTGCCGTCCTTCACGTGGTGGTACGGGCTGTAGGCGTAGAGGGCATCGAACTGTGCTTTGTCCTTGACGGTGCCGAACTCGGTGACGTTGAACGCGCCGTTGGCCGAGAGCTCAACGCGAAGCATGTCGTAGATGCCCACGCTGCTGACGACGGCCTTGAGCAGCTCAGGCCGCTGGGTGAGCACGGCACCCATGAGCAGACCCCCGTTGCTGCCCCCCTGGATGGCGGTGTGGGCGGGTGAGGAGTATCCCTGCTTGTGCATGTGCTCGACGGCGGCGATCATGTCATCAAATACGTTCTGTTTCTTCGTCAGCTTGCCGGCCAGGTGCCAGGCTTCGCCATATTCACCCCCGCCTCGGATGTTGGCCTCGGCCCACACAAAGCCCTGCTCCAGAAGGACGCGGTTTCCCGGGCGAAAGGAAGGGGTGATGTTGACGCCATAGCCCCCGTAGGCGGTGACCAGGCAGGGGTTGGTGCCGTCGAGCTTCACGCCCTTCCTGTGGAGAATGTTCACCGGGACCTTGGTGCCGTCTTTGCTGATGGCAAACTCGCGCTTGACCTCGATGTCCGAAAAGTCGACGGGAGAGGTTTGGGCGAGGGGGGTCTTGGCAACCTTGAGATCACTCGCGCCAAGCGTGTACCACGCCTGGGGGTGGACATAGCTGACGTTGGAGAAGATCACTGCGTCTTTGGAGGTGTCGAGCACGGCCATGCCGCTCACCGCGCCGATGGGGAGCTGCGTCGGCGTGCCCTTGAGCTTGCCAGCGAGATCAAAGACCCGGAACTCGCTGGGCCCCCCGGTCTGATACTCGGCGAAAATAGCGTGATCCGTGATCACCAGGTTGCCGGTGTCTTCCGCGAACGCGGAGACGAGTGTGTCTTCGCCCTCGCCGATCAGCGTGGCGGCGGTGGCGAGGGCCGGAGCCGGGCCCTTGGCGGCGGGGCAATCCAGGCGAAGGAGCTTACCCCGCAGGGCGCCCTGGCGGCTCACCATGTACACACTGACCGTGTCGCCCTGGTCGCGCAGCGTCGCTTGTACGATTCGATCGTCATACTTGCTGAGCTGCTGCCATTGACCGTCGAGGGTGCGCAGGTAGTGCTGAAACTCGCCTCCGTCGCCTTTTTGCATGCTGGCGAGCACCACGCCCTGCTCGGAAGTCTCGAGCACGATCTCGGCGATCTTGGGGAAGTCCTTGCCCAGCTCGTAGCGGTCTTTGGCGGGGTCTTCGCCCAGGGTGTGATGGAAGACCTGCATGTAGAAGTCCATGTCGGTCTCGGGGCGTTCGCCCTGGCGGGGGTAGCGGGTGTAGAAGAAGCTCTTGCTGCCCGGGGCCCAGGCGACGGAGCCACCGGCGGTGCCCCCGTTGACGCGGGCGATGGTTTCGTGGACCTGTTTGCCGGAGGCGACGTCGAAGATGTGGACATCGCCGGATTCGCTGCCGCCCTTGGAGATCGAGACCGCCAGGAGCTTTCCGTCGGGGGAGGGTTCGAACCAGTCGATGGAGCTCCCCCCGGCGGGGTCGAGCTGGGCGGGGTCGACGAGGATTCGCTCTTGCGCCGGCTGATCGGCGCTGGGCAGAATGACAATGAAGGGCTGTTGTTTCGGGGGCTGACGCTTGAGGGCGAAAAGGCCGGTCGCCCGCGGGGCCAGCGAACCGTATGAGACGCTCGCGGCCGACAAAATCTTGGTCACTCGAGCCCGGATCGGCTCTGCATTGGGAAGTACGTCGAGCACGGAGCGGGCGTAGGCGTTCTGGGCGTTGGACCAGGCCTGGACGGCGGGCTGATTCCAATCTTCCAGCCAGCGATAGTCGTCGGTGATCTTGATCCCGTGAAGTTCGTCGGTGACGGGTTTCTTCGCGGTCGCGGGTGGGCCACCGGCGAAGGCAAGAGGAACCAGGCACAAAAGGGCGGAGCACACCAAGAGGCGGGAGCTGGTCATCGGTCGTCTCCTTGTCGGCGTCGTATCGAGAAGACGCCGGGATCGCTGGCGGTGTACGCGAATGAAGCCCGTCACAGGGTGCCCGGGCTTCTCACGAACTAGATGCGCGGGGAGAAGACTCCCGGCGGGCTTATCGGCTGCGCTTGAAGCCTTTGATGAGTCGCTTGGGTGGCAGTTTGGTGGGCACGATGCCGCCCGGGAACTTGGTCGTGTCGATCTGTTCGGGCTGGGTCGCGGGCAGGGCCAGATTCATGGCCTGTTCGACGCGGTTTTGCTTGGGGGGCGGGGGCGGTGCGTCGGGGGAGTTGGCGATGGTGAGCCCGCCGCTGCGGCGACCCCCGGGCAACTCGGCCCGGAACCCCTCGGGAGCTTCGGATTGCTTGAAATCCGGGAACTCGAGCTTGGGAACCTCGGCATTGATGAGATTCTCGACGTTCGTGAGCAGTTCGCCCTGGTCGGGGGTGACGAAGGTCCAGGCGATGCCGCCTCGGCCAGCGCGGGCGGTTCGTCCGATGCGATGGACGTAGACCTCGGGGTCTTCGGGAATGTCGAAGTTGATGACGTGGCTGACGCCCTCGACATCGATCCCGCGGCTGGCGAGATCGCTGGCGACCAGCACGCGCAGGCCACCTTCGCGAAGACGCTTCATGACGGTGTTGCGCTTGCCTTGGGGCATGTCGCCGTGAATGGCGAAGGATTCCATCCCGCGCTGGGTGAGGCCCTTGGCGATCTCATCCACGCTACGCTTGAGGCGGCAGAAGATGAGGGTGAGGGCCGGCTCTTCGTGGCGGAGGAGGTGGAGCAGCAGGCGCTTCTTGTCCCACTGATTGACGGGGACATAAAACTGCTTGACCATGCTCACAGTGAGCGAGCCGCTGGCAACAACGATTTTTTCCGGGTCGCGCAGGTAGCGCCGGGCGAGCTTCTCGATGTCGGGCGAGATGGTGGCCGAGACGAAGACGGTCTGGCGGTCCTTGGGGGTTTGCTCAAGGATCTTGCGGATGTCCTCGCGAAAGCCGATGTCGAGCATGCGGTCGACTTCGTCGAGGACGACCGACTTGATGTTCTTGAAGTGCAGGTGCCCGCGTTCGAGCATGTCCATCACGCGTCCGGGGGTGCCGACGACGATCTGGGCGCCGTGCTGGAGCTTGTCGGCCTGGGCCTGGACCGCCTGGCCGCCGTAGAGGGTCATGGCCCGGATGGGGGTGAACTTGCCGAGTTCATCGAGCTCGTGGGTGATCTGAATGGCCAGCTCGCGCGTCGGGGCGAGAATGAGGGCCTGGAAGGGCACATTGGGGTCCAGGGTCTGCAACATCGGCAAGCCGAAGGCGGCGGTCTTGCCCGTACCGGTCTTGGCTTGGCCCAACACGTCTTTGCCCGCCATGATCGGCGGAATGAAGTTGGCCTGCGTCACGGTGGGGTGGCGGAAGCCGGCCTCGTCGCAACCCTTGAGCACGAAATCCCGCAGGCCCAAATCCGCGAAGGTTTGGCCTTCGTCGAAGATCTCGCCCTTGACCGGGGTGGCGGGGACGTAGTGCTCGGCGTGCGGGTCACCGGGGATGGATTCGCCACTGGGCGTGGGA
>JAKFUN010000085.1 GCA_021732675.1 Phycisphaerales bacterium | reverse complement strand
GGACCGGATGGCGGAGCTGGTACACGCGTCGATGCAGGGAGGCGGCAACGCGATCGGTTCACCCTTGCTCACCAAAGCCCGTCCGGTGACGCTGGGGGAAGCGGTGCAGCACGCGGCGGATGTTTTGCAGTCATTAGCGAACAAGAGCCGCGCGACGATCATGATCGACGTGAGTCCGATCGCGTCGGCGATTCCCGCGGGGGGGCTGTACACGGTGGTGCTGAACGCGATGCAGAACGGGATCGAAGCCATCGCGCGGCGAGCTCAGGTCGGGAAGATCACGGTCTTGGCACGGGCCGACGCTGCCCCCCAAGGGGTGGGGTATGGGCGTGACACCCGAGACTGGTATGTGCTCGAAGTTCGTGATGACGGTGTGGGGCCCCCGGCCGACCCCGCGCGCGTGTTTGATCTGGGGTTTACGACCAAACGCAACGGGGCTGGGGTGGGGTTGGCGGTAGCCAAAAACGTGGTTCAGGGGATGGGCGGGACCATCGAGCTCGTGTCCGGCCCTGAGGGGGGCGCGCTGCTGCGGGTTCGTTTCCCATCCCTTGCCTCTGCCGGCACTCTCACCCTGGGAGGGGCGACGTGAAGCATCCCGGGGCACAAGACCCGGGCCCGTTGAACGTGCTGGTCGCCGACGGGGACCCGATCGCTGGGAGCACCATCGCGGAGTTCCTTCGCCGCGAGGGGCACCACGCGCAAGTTGCAACCTCACGCGAGTCGGCGCTGCGCAGCCTTCTGGATGCAGATCAGCACGAACGTGTGATCAACATCGCGATTATCGACATCGCCATCGGCGGGGCCGAGTTCATTCGCGAGGTCGCGCGGGCCCACCCGGGTGCGGCGCTGGTTGCCACCAGCGGCTACTCGACGGTGGAGGGCGCCGTCGAGGCCTTGAGGTTTGGCGCGTGCGACTATCTCGTCAAGCCCTTGGTCGATTCGGAGCTTCGCCAGACGATCGAGCGGGCCCGGCGGCAGTCGGTGATCCTCTCGGAGAACGTGAGTCTGCGCCGCAGGCTGGACGGGCGTGCGAGCCTTGATGGAGTGATCGGCACTGACGCGAAGATGATCAAGCTGCTGGACCTGGTGCGAGCGGTGGCGCCGAGCAAGACCACAGTGCTGATGACGGGCGAGAGCGGGACGGGCAAGAGCATGATCGCCCAGTCGATCCATCGACTCAGCACACGCCGCGAGCGGGCGTTTGTGGAGCTCGCCTGCGGCAGCATCCCGGAAACACTGCTGGAGAGCGAGCTGTTTGGGCACGTCAAGGGGGCGTTCACGGGGGCGCACGCCGACAAGGCCGGGCGGTTTCTGGCCGCCAACGGCGGGACGATTTTTCTGGATGAAATCAACAGCGCCTCGCCGGCCATGCAGCTCAAGCTGCTGCGGGTGCTGCAAGAGCGGCGGTTTGAGCCAGTGGGTGGCACGCAGACGATCGAGGTAGATGTTCGCGTGGTGCTGGCGAGCAACCAGCCCTTAGAGCCGCTGGTGGCGACGGGGGTGTTTCGCCAGGACCTTTACTACCGGATCAATGTAGTGAAGGTCGAGCTGCCCCCGCTGCGGGCCCGTGTTGGGGATGTGCCGCTGCTGGCCGAGCGGATTCTTGAGAAGCACGCTGCGGAACTGGGGCGGCAACTGATTGGCTTCTCGCCCGAGGCGATCGACGTGCTCACGCACTACGACTATCCGGGCAACGTGCGCGAGTTGCAGAACATCGTGGAGCGGGCGGCGGTGCTGGCGCAGGGGCAGATCATCGGCGTGGAGGACTTGCCGCAGCCGGTGATCGAGGCGGTGCGCAAGCCGCTGGTGCCGGTGGTGCGCATCGGGAGCGACGACGGGCCGTGGGTGCCGATGACCCTGGAAGAAGCGATGCGCGAACCCGAGAAGCGGATTCTCGTCAAGGCACTGGACGCCAACGGCTGGAACCGCCAACGCACCAGCGAGCAACTGGGCATCAACCGGACGACGCTGTACAAGAAAATGAAGGCGTACGGGTTGTTGGGCGATGAACGACTGGCGGGGTGACAGGACACCAATAGAACTTTTCTTGGAGGGCGTTAGGGTGTGGGAGCCCAGCGTACGCCGTTCGCTGGCCTCGGTAGAGTCTGGATGGGCACCGTGACCTCTTCAACCCGTACACTCCCGGCTCATGCTCCCATCGACCATCGGCCCATTCAAGATCGACCGTGAACTCGGCCGCGGCGGCATGGGCGTGGTGTACCTCGCCACAGACACCCGACTCGACCGGCAGGTCGCCATCAAGGCCCTGCCCGCCGATCTCGCGGCCGACCCCGATCGCCTCGCCCGCTTCCAACGCGAAGCCAAAGTCCTCGCCTCGCTCAACCACCCCAATGTCGGCGGCATCCACGGGCTCGAACAGGCAGACGGCCACCAGTATCTGGTCCTGGAGTACATCGAAGGCGAGACGCTCGCGGATCGTCTGGCCGCAGGACCGATCCCGGTCGCCGATTCGCTGACAATCGCCAAGCAGATCGCCGAGGCACTGGAAGCCGCGCACGAGAAGGGCGTCATCCACCGCGATCTCAAGCCGGGCAACGTGATGGTCACGCCTGAGGGTGTGGTGAAGGTGCTGGACTTCGGGCTCGCACGCACTGCCGAGGGCCCACCGGCCTCGACCGCGAATGCCGCCGCGAGGGCCGACTCTCCGACCCTCACCTCGCCCGCGCGATTCGCGCACTCCCCCACCATCCCCGGCGTCATCATGGGCACCGCGGGGTACATGAGCCCCGAGCAGGCCCGGGGCAAGCCCCTCGACAAACGCTCCGACATCTTCTCCTTCGGCTGCGTGTTGTACGAGATGCTGACCGGAGCGCAGCCCTTCCGCGGCGAGACCGTCGCCGACGCGATCGGGGCGACGCTGCACAAAGAGTCGGACCTCGGCTTGCTCCCGCCGAACACGCCCAAGCGAGTTCGCGATCTGCTCACGAGTTGTCTTGCGAAGGATCGGAAGAATCGCCTGCACGACATCGGTGATGCACGGCTGGAACTGGAACGGGCGATCGCCGAGCCCCGCGAGCCAGCCGAAGGAACCGGCGCGCTGCGCCCGTGGTGGCGCTCGGCGGGCGTGCTCGCTACCGTTTCGCTTCTCGCGCTCGCGGCGGTGGCATCGGCGTTGCTGCTGCGGCCTGCTCGCGACACGACCGCGCGTGAGCAACGGGTGCTTCGCGCGGCGCTGACTCTTCCCAAGGGGATGACGCTGCTGGAGGACTTGCGGGCGGTCGCGGTTTCGCCGGATGGGACGCAGGTGGTGCTTTCGCTCCTGTCGAAGGATGGAACGACGCCGCCTTCGCTGTTCCTGCGCGACCTCTCGCGCCTTGAGTATCGAACGCTCTCTGGCACGGAGGGGGCGTCGTTCCCGTTCTGGTCGCCCGACAGCAGGTCTATCGCGTTCTTCGCCGGCGGAAAGCTCAAGCGGCTGGACTTGGCCGACGACATCGTGCGCGTGCTCTGCGATGCGCCGGTAGGCCGCGGCGGGGCGTGGGGTACCAAGGGCACGATCGTCTTTGCCCCCAGCGCGGGCGGGGGCCTTTCCATCGTGAGCGACGCCGGCGACACGCCAACGCCCATCACCACGTCCAAGACGCTCGGGGAGTCGCACCGAGCGCCCCAGATGCTTCCCGACGGGCAACGGTTTCTGTACGTCATTAGCAACAGCGCGGCGCCGGGCGTGTACGCGTTTGACCCTTCGACCAAGCAATCGCGTCTGATCATCGCGGGGGAAGGGGCGACGGAAGCAATGTTTGTCGAGCCGGGGATGCTGGTGTTCGCCCGCGACGAGAACCTGATGGTGCAGCCGTTCGATGTGCAGCGTCTGGAACTGACGGGCACTGCGCGGCCTATCGCTGCCGACGTGCAGTATGACAAACGGCGCGCGTTCATCAGCGCTGGGGTGTCGTCGCGCGGCACGTTGATCTATCAGGTTGTCAATCCGCCAACCCGATACAAGCTGGCGTGGATGGACCGCAAGGGTGAGCGAACTCCGCTGTCTGCGGAACCGATTGCCATGCGCTCTTGGTATGCCTCGCTTTCGAAAGACGGTCGGCGCGCGGTTGTCGAACTCGCGGGCAGTCGCGGCGAATCGTTCGTTACGGTCTTCGATCTGGAACGGGGCATCAAGGTGCCGATCGGTGATCCGAAGGCCTTGTTCAACTATGGCGGGCTGTGGGCTCCAGGAGAGCAGAGCGTCATCGTCGGTTCTGACACAAGCCCCGGGATTCAGTCGCTGGTCAGTTTCCCGTTGAGCGGCGGGCCCGGCACCCCGGTTGTCGAAGACGAGTATGGACTCGAGTACTCGGCGACTTCGGTCTCACCGGACGGCAAGACGTTGTTGTACACCCAAACCTCGGTAACCGACAAGCTCCCCGACATCATGACACGGGGCCTTGACAAGGACCAGCCCGCCAAGCGACTCATGCAGACGCCCGAAGGGGAATGGCGCCCGCGTTTCTCGCCCGCCGGTGAGTTCGTCGCGTACAACGTCTCGGGGGAAGAGGACACGGTTTCGGCGTTGAAGGTGGTCGCCTATCCGACACCTTCGGCCGCGGTACAGGTCTCCGCAACACCGGTCATGTTGAGCTCGGGCCTCTGGATCGGCCCGGGCGAGTTGTCGTGGGTGGACACGTCGCGACGGATGTGGAGTGCGACGGTCACTTCGAAGGATGGACGCATTGACGTTGGCGTGCCCAAGCCGATGTTGAACGGACAGCCGCTGGACAAGCAGGTCGGCGTGCTCGACTTCGACATGGCACGCGAGCGGTTCCTGATCGCGATCGAGGCCGAGCCGCGAGACGAGCCGCGGTTTGTGATCGTGAGCGACTGGCGACAGGCGTCGATCGGCTCGACGCCATCAGCGAAATAGGCTCTCGCTGGCGCGAGCGATGCAGCCTGCGTCAACACAAACGCCCGCGAGCGCAGGCTCACGGGCGTTGGTATTTAAGTCGGGGTAAGCGGATTTGAACTTGGAGGAGGCCGCGAGGTGCTGCACGAGTCCCGGCAGGGACTGCCGAGCCACTCAAGATTCATGGTGTGGAAGTTCTCAGGCAGTTGGGAACGGGTTGCGCTCGACATACCCGGCCTGATGCCAGTACGGGTAGATCCGGTTCACCTGGCTGGCTTCGTCCAACTTGGCCACTTGCTCGCGCGAGAGGTTCCACCCCACCGCCCCCAAGTTCTGGCGAAGCTGCTCCTCGTTGCGGGCGCCGATGATGATGTTCGCGACGCTGGGGCGCTGCAACAGCCAGTTGAGCGCCACCTGCGGCACGGTCTTGCTGGTTTCTTTGGCCACCACGTCCAGCGCGTCGACCACGCGATACAAATACTCGTCGCTCACCTGCGGGCCCGCGTCGATCACACGTTTGCTGTGCAGCCGGCTGGTGGCCGGCAGCGGTGCCCCGCGCCGGATCTTGCCGGTCAGACGCCCCCACCCCAAGGGGCTCCACACCACGCACCCGACGCCTTGGTCGAGCGCCAGTGGCATCAGCTCCCACTCATACTCGCGCCCGATCAGCGAGTAATAGGCCTGGTGGGCGACGTAGCGCGACCAGCCGTAACGGTCGGAGGTGGCGAGGGACTTCATGAGGTGCCACCCGGAGAAGTTGGAGCACCCGATATAGCGAATCTTGCCGGCCCGCACCATGTCGTCGAGCGTGGCGAGGATCTCTTCCACGGGCGTCAAGGCGTCGAAGCCGTGAAGCTGGTACAGGTCGATGTAGTCGGTTCCGAGTCGCTTCAGGCTTCCTTCGACGGCTTTGATGATGTGGAAACGTGAGGAGCCGGTGTCGTTGGGCCCTTCGCCGAAGCGAAAGGTTCCTTTGGTAGAGATGATGACCTGGTCGCGTCGGCCCTTGATGGCCTGGCCCAGGATCTCCTCTGCGGCCCCGGCGGAGTAGATGTCGGCAGAGTCGAACATGGTGAGGCCGGCTTCGAGGCAAATGTCCACCAGGCGCTTGGCTTCGGCGACATCGCTGTTGCCCCACGCCTTGAAGAACTCACCCCCGCCCCCAAAGGTGCCGGTGCCGAAGCTCAGCACGGGGACCTTGAATCCGGAGTGTCCAAGGCGGCGGTGTTCCATCAACTGGTCGGGCATGGGAGAGGCTCCTGGGGTGTCACCCGGAGCATAGTCGGGGCCCCAAGGTGCGAAAGGCGCCCATCGCACGAGCGAAAGCCCGGCACGAACTTGAACCTAGCGCGAGCGCGAAACTTGACCAGGGCCCGGCGCGACGACCTCTGCGGGCTTGCCCTCGATCATCTCCTTGACCAACGCAACCCGGCTGAGGTCTGGCATCGAGGGGGGGCGAAAGAGCCAGCGCAGGCGCAGGCGCGTCGCCGAGATTGTCATCTTGAGCCCATCGCGAATCGGGCTGACCTGCCCGCCATCTTGATGGTCCCAGCGGACGCCGAGTTCGGCGATCTGAAGCCCGGCACGCTTGGTGAGCAGGAGGTGTTCAAGATCGAAGGCGTAGCCGTCGACCACGCCTTGGCGCGCGATGTGCCGCGACAGATCGCCCCGGTAGAGCTTGAAGCCGCACTGGGTGTCGGAGAGCAAGGCGAGCCCGAGTGTGTGGAGCACGCCCCGAAAGATCGCCCCGGCGAGCTGGCGCTGGGCAACCGCCTTGACGTTGGCCCCTTGCACGCGGCGTGACCCCGAGACCAGCCCAACGTTGGGCGAGCTGCGAGCCAGTGCGAGCAGAGGCCCCACCTCTTGCACCGAGCAGGCGTTGTCGGCGTCCATCACCAGGCTCCAGGCAGCCTGGGCGTGTGCGAGGCCGGTGCGCACGGCGGCCCCTTTGCCCCGGTTGCGCGGGTGCCGCACGATCCGGATCGGCAGCACGCCCGCGACCGAGAGTTCGCTCAGCGATTGCGAGACTTCGCCGACGACCCCCAGGGTGTCGTCGGGGCTGCCGTCGTCCACCAAGATAATCTCCCACGATGAGGCGAATCGGGGAAGCGTCGCGACCAGGTCGCGCAAGGTGGGCCCGATGCGTTTGGCTTCGCGATACATGGGAACGATCACTGCCAACTCGACCGGCGTGGGGGCGGGGGTGCCGTGAAAGTGGCTGGTCGGCTCGGGGATGCGTAAAGAGTTTGACATCGTGTTATAAAACTGGACTTGATGAATCGGTTAGGCCCCCGCCCCGCTCTGCTTGATCGACGTGACTGCGAACTGCCGGTAGGCGCTCGTCGCAGCCCACACCAGCCCGGTCTGCATGATCAGGAGACACCACGCGGGGCCTCCGTGATCGTGCCAGAAGCGTACGGCGACATCACTCCCCGCGCCCCCGGGGGGAAGGTTCAGGCCCAGCACTCCGATAAGCACGCTCGCCCCTACCCACGCGCGCTGCTTGGGCAGGGCGGCAAACAGGGCGACGCCCGCGATGATGGGCAGGAGTGTCATGTACATATGGCGCATGTTGGTCTGGGGGCTGAAGGCGAGGGTGAAGACGATCAGGCTGGTCCACTCGAACAGTTGGAGGAGCGTGCGCCCAGGGTCTGAGGGGCCGCGCTGGGACCAGTCGACGATTGGAACCTTGCGGCTCCAGTACGCCGCGCCCCAAATGACCAGAAAAACAGCCCCCACGCCCAATCCCGCGATGCTTGCGGCTTTGGCCGCTCCGTCCCCCCCCATGGCTCGCGCCAGGGCACTGGTGACCGAGACGCTCAATGGCGCGGTGATGGTCTGAATCTGAGCAGCGGCGCCGGGGCTCCCCAGGCCCACCAGGTTGAGCATCCCGGCAAAGGCGACTCGCAGATCGTGCAGGTTCTGGCTCCAGCCGGTGTGGAGGGCGGGCAAGAAGGCAAAGAGCAGGATTCCGGCGACAAAGGCCCCCGCGGTGTGCCAGCGACGCCGGACGAGCAAATAGGGCAATAGGACGATCGGCAGGTACTTGATGTTGAACGCCAGCCCCAACACCAGCCCCGCCAGCGTGGGGCGCCGGTCCATCCACACCAGCCCGAGTGCAAAGCACAGGAGCATGAGGGCGTTGGTCTGGCCCATGCGGAGTTCGGTACGCATCTTGTCGGCCATCATAATGGCTGCGGCGCTGGCGATGAGCGCGATGACCACCGGACGGGTCTTGAGCCCGCAGCGCCGGGCGGACTCCCGGGCCCCGATGAACAACGTGGCGGCGGAGATCGCAATGTTGATGATGAGGTCGGTCCGGGCGGCGGCGGCGAAGTCGAGCCGGGCCAGCGGCATGTAGACGAACGCGATCAAAGGCGGATAGATGTACCCGCCCGTGCCCGAGGCGAAGATGTCCTTGCCCAGCAGCATCGCCCGGGCGGCCTCGTAAAAGTGAATAAAGTCGCCCATCCCGTCCGGGATCTTGGAGACCGCGCGCCCATAGCTCCAGAAATAGATGAAGGCGATCACCAGCGTGCCCGCCAGGGCGATCAATCGGTCACGAGTTGGCTTCAATCACGGGCTCCTTGGAAACTGTTTGATCCGACCGCGGGGCGGAGACATCCGGCTCGACATGAATGAGCACGCGGTGTACTGCCGGGTGCTGGGCCATCACCATGGCTTTGACCCGCCCGCCCAAGGCGTGCGCGTCGTGGACGTTCATCTCAGGATCGACATGCACATGCATGTCGACGAGATAGCCTCGCCCGCTCTTGCGAGTCTCGACCTTTTCGATGAGGCGCACCCCCGGCACACGCTGCGAGGTCGCTCGCACCTCCTGGGCCAGCACGGGCGAGGCCGCATCCAGCAACTCCCGCATCGCCGGCGCGATCAGCCCAACGCCGGTGACGACGATGATCCCGCTGGCGACCATCGCGGCCACCTCGTCGGCGAAGACCAGGCGGTGCGAGGAAAGCCACCTGGGCCCGGCGATGGCGATCGACACCCCCACCAACGCGGCGAGCGACGTGATGGCGTCGGCGCGATGGTGTACCGCGTCGGCGCGGGCGGCGTCGGAGTTCGTCAGCCGCGCCCCGCGCAACGCCAGCCGATACAACCCCTCCTTCACGCCGATCACCATGAGCAGCACCAAAAGCGTCCAAAGTTCGGGCGGCTCGTGGGGAGTGAGCAGGTCGTTGAACGCCTTTGAGATAATAAACCCCGCGGCCAAAAGCAGCAGCACCCCCACGATCATCGCCGCCAGTGACTCGGCCTTGCCGTAGCCGTAGGGGTGCGATTGATCGGGCGGGCGATCCGCCAGCTTCAGGCTGCGCCAAACCACGATCGAGCCGATCGTGTCGGCCAGGGACTCAACGGCATCGGCGATGAGCGCGCTGGAGTGCCCCAGCCAGCCAGCCAGGAACTTGACCGCCGAGAGGAGAACCCCGGCGATCAAACCCAGCATGGTGTTGAATCGAAGGCGGCGCGAGCCCGAGTCCTTTGGCGCACCCTGTGCGAGCGGCGCGGCCGGGTCGGAGGTGGAGGAGGTGGGTGACATCGTGAAAGCCGGCGATTGGCGCCGTAGGGGCCGCCCATGCCTCAACCCCGCCCGAAGAGCTTCTCCAACTCTCGGATGGTGAGGCGGATGCTGGTGGGCCGCCCGTGTGGGCAGTTGCTGCTGCGTTCCACCTCGTCGCGAAGCCGGACCAACTCAGACAGTTCTAGGTCGCTGAGCTTGTCCCCGGCCTTGACCGCGGCTTTGCAGGACATCATGTCCAGCACGTCGCGCATGGCGGCCTCGCCGCCTCGCACCAGGTCGGAGAAGAACGCGGCGTCGTCGCTCTTGTCCAGGAGCTCTTGCATGAACTCCCCGGCATCGACCCCACGGTCAAACAGGAAGGTCGGGAAGGCGTTGATGCCGATCGACGCGGGGCCCAGGGCCGTCACCTCGACGCCCAGGCGAGCCAGAACGTCGCCCAGGCGGGTCAAGCGCTCGATCTGGGCCGCCGTGGCACTCACGACCACCGGCGCGAGCAATCGCTGGCTCTCCAGGGCCCCTTTGGTGGCGCTCATCACCCGGGTGAGCAGATACTCGAACATCACTCGCTCGTGCAGGGCGTGCTGGTCGATGATGACGACGCCTTGATCATCTTGGGTGACGAGATAGCTTTTGTGGACTTGCAGCACCCGTGAGGTTGGCGCGAGCGTTGGTGTTTCCTGGGCCCGCTGCGCCGTTGCCTCCAGCGGCGGGAGCGACTGCTTCATGGCGTCGTAGGAAACCCCGCCTGCGTTCGGCGCCAGCTGCGTCGCCCCCGGCTGGGCACGCCGAAAATACTCCACGAACCCCTGAACGGTGGGCGTTGGGCCAGGCGACAGTGGCAGCGAATTCTGCGTTGAGGTTGCCGCGCCCGCTCC
>JAKFUN010000099.1 GCA_021732675.1 Phycisphaerales bacterium | reverse complement strand
CCCCGAAGGCCCCGCCGATCTCCGCCCCGCTGGTGCCGGCGTTCACGTTGGCGATGCCGCAGTCCGAGCCTGAGCCGCTGGGGCTGAGGAACGCCTCGGCGGCTCGCAGGCTGTCGGTGAAGATCGACGACGAAAGGCCCTGATTCACGCTGTTGTTCAGCGCGATGGCCTCTTCGATGGTCTTGAAGGTGAAGACGTACAGGATCGGCGCGAAGGTTTCGTCCATGGAGATCGGCAGTTGGTTGCTGACGGGGCAACGAATGATCGTGGGCAGCACGTAGTTGGCACCCACCGGGGACTTTTCGCCCCCGATGAGCACGGTGCCGCCCTGGGCTTTGGCCGCAGCAACGGCCGCGATGAACCCGTCAACTGCGCGACCATTCACCAGCGGACCCACCAGCGTCCCCTCCGCCAGCGGGTCGCCGATGCGGATCGTCTTGTACGCCCCCACCAATCGCTTGGTCACTTCATCGACGATGCTCTCGTGAACAATGAGGCGGCGGGTGGTGGTGCAGCGTTGCCCGGCAGTGCCCACGGCGGCAAAGACAATGGCCGGGATGGCCAGCGACAAATCGGCGCTCGCATCCACGATCGCGGCGTTGTTGCCACCCAGTTCAAGCAACGCCCGCCCGAATCGTTCCGCCACCACCTTGCCCACGTGCCTGCCCATACGCGACGAGCCCGTGGCCGAGATCAGCGGCAGTCGCCTGTCGGCAATCATCCGTTCCCCCACCACCGCGTCGAGCCCAATGGTGAGTTGAAAGACGCCCGGGTGGCCCATCGCGTTGGCGACCCGCTCGGCGATGGCGTTGGTGGCGATGGCGGTAAGGGGGGCCAGGAGGCTGGGCTTCCAGATCACCGTGTCGCCGCAGATCGCGGCAAGCATCGCGTTCCACGCCCAGACCGCGTTGGGAAAGTTGAAGGCGGATATCACACCGATCGGACCCAGCGGCAGCCACAGTTCACGCATGGCGTGCTTGGGGCGCTCACTGGGCATGGTGAGACCATACATCTGACGAGAAAGCCCAACGGCAAAGTCGGCGATGTCGATCGTCTCTTGAACCTCGCCCAGCCCCTCAGCCCGGATCTTGCCGACCTCGAGGCTGACCAGTTCGCCCAACGCGGCCTTATGCTTGCGAAACTCCTCGCCGATGGCCCGGACCACCAACCCCCGCTCCGGGGCCGGCACTTCGCGCCATTTCTTGAACGCGGCGACGCTGGCGTCGGCCACTTTGTCGTATGTGGTGGCGTCGTCGAGCTTTACACCCGCGATCGCCTGACCGGTGCCGGGGCTCGTGACGACCATGACACCATCGCGGGCGGCGGCTTCGGTCACGCGGGGATGATCGGCAATGCCAAGCGATTTTAAGACCGGGTGTGACATCGACAAACTCTAGGCCGGGGGTTTCTGAGGAGCCCCGGGGGAATCGCGGCTTGGGTGCAACGGGGCACGGCTCACGCCTCTTCCAGGTTCCGCAATAGCCCCGCCACCCGCGCCACGCTCGGAGACATCGCATCGCGCACGTAGGCTCCGCTGGTGGCGCAGCCGATGGCGAGGCATGAATCCAGGGGATGACCCAGGACATGCGCCAACGCGAAGCCCGCGTTGAAATGGTCGCCCGCGCCGGTAGAGAGCCGCGGCTTGTTGGCCAAGGGTCCATCAAACCATGCGGCTTGATCTCGCGTTCCGGCTCCGGCCCCTTCGCGAGGGTGGATCACCACGCATTCGAGTCCGATGGCCTCGCGAAGCGCCGCCGCGGCATCGCCGATGGCGGCGCCAGCGCGGGCGAGCTTGCCCCCCTCGCCCGTGCCCACGACCCAATCGAGGCGCTGGGCTTCGGAGAGATTCAGCCCAAGGGTGACGCGGAAGCCCGCTCGGGTGAGTTCCTGCAGCAACTCCAGCACCGCGGTGATGTCGCTGTCGGTGCGCTTCGCCGGGTCGGACAGATCAACGAACATCCGGGGGAGTTCGCCGGCGAGCTTGGGGGCAATGTCGCGAATCAAACCGCGCCAGATCCCCTCGACGCCCCCCAGCAGCGACCAGTTGACGATGCCAAGGAGCCTGGCTTCGCCCAGCCGCCTCACGAGCCAATCACTCCCGACGGCATCAACGATGCTTCCCCACGTAACGCCCTGCACGTTTCCGGTCTCGTTGAGCATCAGCTTGCCGTCGTCGAACTCCAAACACATGGTGTACGAGGGCTGGCAGATCGCCCTGGCCTCGCGGCAACTTGCAGCGAACTGCGAGAAGACTGGGTGAATCTCGCGCGGCGAGCCCTCGCGACCGATGGCGCCGACAAATGTGGTCGGCGTGCCGAGAGCCGCCAGCGCCGAGGCCATCAGCGGGCCGTTGCCCCCGAAACGCTCTTCAAGCGGAACGCGCTCGATGTTGGTGCTCTTGCCAGCAGCAGCGGCACAGCGGGCGGCGAAGGCCTCGATGGTGTGGATCGGCGCGTATTCAGCATGGCCCATGCCGTGGCGCGTGTCGACCAGGCGCGTGATGGTGTCGATGAAGCCATCAAAGCCGACGAAGGCCGGGGGCATGCCTCGCGAAGCGGCGAGTTCAAGGCCCGCAGCGGCGATCTCGGCGACTTTGGAGCGCGGGTTCATGCGCACAGCATACTTCGGCGCGCAGCCCGGGAATAATCGCCCCATGCGCATCGTCCTCGCCACCTCCAACCCCCACAAGATCGAAGAGTTGCGGCACATTTTCGCCGCGGAGTCGCTCGCCAACATCGAACTCGTCGGGCTCAAAGACATTCCCGGCACGCCCCCGGACCCGGCGGAGACGGGCGCAACATTTGTGGAGAACGCGACGATCAAGGCACGCGAGTATGCCGCCTGGGCAGGGGTGATGTGCCTGGCGGACGACTCTGGGATTGAGATTGATGCGCTGGGCGGACGGCCCGGCGTGATCAGTTCGCATTATGCCACCGACGGCCGCGAGACGGGGGTGACGCGCGAGGCACGCGACGCCGCCAACAACGCGCGGGTGATGCGTGAGCTGCAAGGCGTGCCGGTGGAGAAGCGCGCGGCGCGGTTTGTGTGCACGATGGTGCTGGCACAGCCTGACACCTCGGCGAGCGGGCGGGCGACCAAGGCGGGGCGGGTGCTGCACATTGCGACAGGGCACTTTGAAGGGCGCATCGGCGAGCCGGGGATGGCGCCGCGGGGCGAGAACGGATTTGGATACGACCCGCTGTTTCTGGTGCCGCCGCAATTCACGCTATCTGCGGCGGAGTTGGACCCGAACGAGAAGAATCGCCTGAGCCATCGCGGGCACGCAGCCCGGGCGATGGCGGCGTTTCTACGCGGGATGTGACCACCCAACTTGCCACTTCGAAACAGCCGCGATTGCGAAGCACTTTCCGAGGATTTCAAGGCGCATTTCCCGATCTCCCTCCTAAATCCTCCCCCAATTCCCCTCTCTCATTCCTGCCTTCTCTGTGCCTCTGTGTCTCTGTGTCTCTGTGGCAAATCCCTCCCGATCCATCTCGGGATTCGCTCCACTCATCCCGGGCGCGCGGCACCCGCGAGCGCGATCTCGCCCCGGGCCGGAAAAAACTCCGGGACCACATCCAGCGTGTCGACCTGTGAGCAATATGCCACGTCGCTCGCCAGGCCGACGCGATGCAGGTTTCGCCCGCCCCGGCTATCGCCCATGGCTTTTTCCACCCCCACGGCTATGGCCCCTCGCCAGGCCAGCAGCGCGAGGCGGGCCGAGTCGTCGGACACAATCTGCCGCCCGGACGCCAGCAATCGCTCGACCATCGCCCCTGCGGGCAATATGTCATCCTGGCTAATCTCCTCGCGAGTGCCGCAACAGAGGATGTGGACCGGGCGCGGGTCGTGCTCCACCTCGCGGCACATCGCCCCGATGTTGAGCATCGAGCCCACGAGCACGCGGGCGGCCTGGCGGGCGTGCAGCAGGGCGGCCGTGCCGTTGGTGGTGGAGAAGGCCACGCGCTTGCCTAGCACACGCTCGGGAGTGTACTTGGGTGGTGAGTTATCGAGGTCAAAGCCCGGGGGCATGACCCCGCCGCGCTCGCCCCCGAGGAGGATCGGCGGGCCCCCGTCATTGGCGAGCTTCGCTCGCAGCGCCACAGCCTCGTCGATGCTGAGTGTCGGCAACACGCTGACGGCCCCGCTGGCGAAGGCCTGGCAGATCGTGGCACTGGCCCGGATGGCATCGATGACGATGACGACGCTGCCCGCGAGCGACTCGGGATTCACGAGCTTGACGTGCAAATGCACGGCGAGCGGGCGCTCAGTAATGACGTGGGGCGGGGGCGGCGGTAAATCAGGTGCGGCCATGGTTCGCCAGCGTACGCCGAGTCAGGCGGGCGACGGCGAACGTTGCTCCCGTGGCCATCGAACCACCATTTCCATAGGTAGGCCGCACGCGTCGATTGATGGCCGTGCGGGGATCGTGCTGAGTTCCTGAGTCCATACACCCGCGGCGGTGATGGCCGCGATGCAGGCGTCGAGCACGTCGTCTTCCTTCCATGGCGCGCGGGCGCGAAGAGCCGCGGCGATCACGGTTGTCGCGCCAGGCAGGTGTTCCTCGATGATCTGCCGGCGCAGCGCCAACCCCTCGCGCGTGTGCTTGGAGTGCTCCAGCACTAGCCCGCGCAGCGTGCGAAAACACACCTCGGGGTGGCACTCTCGCAGTCGCCCCGGCACCAGCCCGCCCGAACGCAGCAGCCCGTCAACCTCGCGGATTCGGGCCACGATGTTCCAGAGCTGTCGCTGCACGCGTTTTCGGCCATGATCGGCCATTGCAGCATCCGCCGCGTCGAGCGTGTCGCAATCCAATAGCCAGCGCGGCGGCGCGGGAAAGACCGAGCTGCGGCGCGGGCCGATGATTTGGCGGGCTTCGACATCGCACGCGCGCGGTCCTTCGACAAGGCCGATTGGAATATCGATGAGCGAAAGCACGGATTCGGCGGCCGCCGCGCCGAGGGCCGCGACATTCTCGGCGTGAGCGAAGGTCAGGTACCCGTCGAGCGACAGCCGCGCGACGACCCAGCCGCCGCCGGGGCAACCGTCGATGCCGAGGACCGGTCCAGACACCGCCTTGCGATCCACGGCACGCTCTCCTTGAAGTATGCAGCGCGATTAAGAGATGAGCAACTGCACGGTGCCAACCGCAATCCCCGCAACCGCAATCATCGCCACTCCCAGCAGGCGCTCCCTGGGCTTGAGACGCAGGGCGAAGGGTGTGCACGCGATCAAGTACGTTGCTGAGTGGAAGTTCAGCTCGTCCACTGTGGCGGGAGCGATTCTTGACGACTCCTCTGGGGCTGCGCGCCCAACGATGTACAATAATTCATGCAATATGGCTTGCTGCATCGAGTCCACGGTGACGCAGAACACAATAAATACAGCTCCCAGGAAGACGCACTGCCGTAGGCACCCTCCATCGAGCTGATAAACACTTGGATATCGCTCCTCAACAATACCCGGGGTTTCGATGCCGCACTCTGGGCACGGGGCATCCTTTGCAAGTCCTGCTAGGTCGTACTTGCACGACCGGCAATGCCGCACGGAGAATCGCTTGACGGTCGGCGGCAGTGTCCTAAAGCACGCAACCAGGGCCGCGAAGAAGAACACGAAAAGGCTCGGCACATCCAAGTAGCTCGTCATGCTCATCAACTATAGCAGATATAGGGAATCGTCCATAACGCGACGCACGCAAGCACGCCGCACGCCATCAAGATCACCGTCACCCTCGCCCACCGTCTCGTGCGAAGATGCACGACGAATACCGCCGCGAGCATCGACACCGTAAACGGAAAGGACACCAGCAGCACCCCGCTCAGCGAGCACCCGATGTCGGCCAACTCGCGGCCACTGGCGGCTCGGTTGCTCGTCTGCCACCCGTAACCTTGCACCCAATACGACAGCGCCACCAGGGGCTGTTGGCAGGCTGAGAGCACGAGAAGTAGCATCGCCCAAAGGGGCAACAACATCAGCCACTTGACCAGCCGGGGCCCATGCCAGCCAAGATGACTGCCTGAGCGCACGACCTTCACGTGCGGAGTGGGGCTGCCGCACTCTGGGCACGGAAGGCCGTCGGCGAGACCGTCCAGGTCATAGTTGCAACCGGCGCAGTTCGGGGTGTACGTGGAGTAAGACCTTGGAGGACGCCACCGCGTCACCATCATCGCCACGCAGACCAAGTACAGCAAGGCCACAAGGCCCGCGAGCTCTTCCCCGCCACTCTGTCTGCGACACATGGTTTAGCTCCATCTCACCAAGAGCCCGAGAAGCCCGGCCAGCATCAGCGCGCCATTGACTGTCAGCCAACGGCGCCACGACAGGCGCACCGTCAGCAGCAACAGCACGAGCGGAAGCAACATCGGCCAGAACAAGTTCATCAGCTTGACCACGATGGGCCTGGACGTGTTCAACTCGTTCTGCAACGCCGCCCACCGCGCCACGTCCCACGGCAGGCCCAGTCGCAGGTAGTGAATCGACACCACGGCCTGGGCGATGCCCGGCCAACTCACCATGGCGATGACCCACACAAGGGTGGCAAGGACTGCCCGAGCAAGCCGCTCGGGCGGCACCTCCAGCCCACCCGGCGTGCTGACAAACCCCACATGCGGCGCGTCACACCCGCACTCGGGGCACAACGCCTCTTCATTCAGCCCCGCAAGGTCGTAGTCGCAATGCCGGCAGTGCCGCAGAACCACCTCCTGCACCTCAGGAGATCTCACATCCCAAAGCAGCAGGCAGTGCACCAGAAAGATGAGACACAGCAGACGAAAGGCATCCACAACGCACCTCCTGCCCACTCACCAACGCCCCAGCGCCGCAGACCACAACCCGCACGCCACAACCCCGCACGCAGGCACAGCGCACAGGGCGAACACGCGATGCCGCTTGGGCATGGCGAACGCCAGGGGCCACAACGCCGCCGCGAGATAGAGGGCGTCCGCCGGGCCGATGCTCAAGGCACAAGGCGTCCGGGACGTGCCGCACACCAAGCCCCCCCCGGGGGCTGGAGTGGACCAGGAGAATCGAGTCAACGCGCAGTTGAGGGCGCTCCGGGCCGTGAGCACGCAGACCAGCACGGTCTGGGCCAGCAAGGCGGCGATCAGCGTCCATGCCGGCGCCTCTGCGGAAAGGCCGGAGCTCATGAGTTGCTGAGTGGGCGTTTCACAGCCGCATTCAGGACAGTGGGCGGCTGGTCCCAGGCCCTCCAGCAGGTAGCCGCACGTTGCGCACTCGCCGCTAGGACAGGCGAGCCGGATCGTTCGCTGGCGGCTTTCGGCCGCGAGCGCGCACGACATCAAGAACAGCCACAATATAAGCAGTTCCATGCATCACCAGATTTCCGAGTTGTTCAAAGAATGCAACGAACGAGAAGTGATCCGCACAAACAAGCGAGCATTGAGAATCTCGCGAGATTACACACTCCGCTACGAGCCGGGCGGCCTCAGGGTTGCACGGTTTCTGCCGCAATCGCGGCCCCCTAGCCCAGATTGGCCCCTCAGCGCGCCACACTCCGGCAGGCTCAGGGGACACTCAGGCTTGCACCTATCCTGCCGCATGAAGGTCAACCTCACCACTGCATTTGCGACATTTGCCGACCACTGGTCCCCCCGCATCGCGGGCGAGCTCAACGGGCAGCAGGTTAAACTCGTGAAGTTTCAGGGCGAGTTCGTGTGGCACAAGCACGACCATGAGGATGAGCTGTTTCTGGTTCATCGCGGCAATTTCGTCATGCAGTTTCGCGATCGCGAGGTGACGCTGAGCGCTGGGGAGTTCCTTATCGTCCCGCGTGGCGTGGAGCACCGGCCGGTGGCGGAGCAGGAGGTCGAGGTGATTCTTTTCGAACCTGCGGGCACGCGGAATACGGGCGATCAGCGAAATGAGCGAACGGTCGAGTCGCCGAAGCACTTATGAGCTGCGTGCTTGCGATGCATGAACCCGAAGCGAGAGAGGTGATCAGCGCGAGGGAATTCGAGTTCGGGCACCTGGGTGACCCTCGCTGGCGCTTCGGGCTCGTAAACGCCAAAACGAAAAACCCCCGGCGACTGCGCCGGGGGATCACAGACTCACTTGCGGTCCCAAGGCCTCGCAGGCTTTACTGCTTTTCGTCCTTCACCTTGTACTCCGCGTCGATCACGTCGTCCTTCTTGCCGCCCGCGTCGCCGCCGGTCGCGCCGCCGCCCGCAGCCTTCTTCGCGGCTTCGTCGTAGACGATCTTGCCCAGCTCCATCGACGCGGTTTCGAGTTCCTTCATAGCCGCCTCGATGGCTGCCTTGTCGTCGGCCTTGATCTTGCTCTCAAGGTTGGAGAGGGCCGACTCGATCTTGCCGCGAACGTCGGACGCGACCTTGCCCCCGTGCTCTTCGAGGCTCTTGCGGGTGGCGATCACCATCTGGTCAGCCTTGTTCTTGAGATCGACGAGCTCGCGCCGCGCCTTATCCTCGGCGGCGTGGGCTTCGGCGTCGCGCTTCATGCGGTCGATCTCGTCTTTGCTCAGCCCGCCGCTGTTGGTGATCTTGATGTCGGCCTTTTTGCCGCTCGCCTTGTCAAGGGCCGTCACGGTGAGGATGCCGTTGGCGTCGATGTTGAACTCAACCTCGATCTGCGGCACCCCGCGCGGGGCCGGGGCCAAGCCGCCGAGGTCAAAGTTACCCAGCGTGCGATTGTCCTTGGCGAACTCGCGCTCGCCCTGCAACACATGAATCGTGACACTGGTCTGGCTGTCCGCGGCGGTGCTGAACGTCTCCGTCCGCTTGGCGGGGATGGTGGTGTTCTTCTCGATGAGCTTGGTCATCACCCCGCCCATGGTCTCGACACCCAGCGAAAGGGGCGTGACGTCCAGGAGCAGGATGTCCTTGACGTCGCCAACGAGCACGCCGCCCTGGATGGCCGCGCCGATGGCGACGACCTCGTCGGGGTTGACGCTCTTGTTGGGCTCTTTGCCGAAGATTTCCTTGGCGATCTGCTGGGCCTTGGGCATGCGGGTGGAGCCGCCGACGAGCACGACTTCGTCGAGCTTGGCGATGTCGATCTTCGCGTCCTTGATCGCCTGCTGGCACGGGGCCCGGAGGCGTTCAAAGAGATCGGCGCAGAGGCTCTCGAACTTGGCGCGGGTCAGGCTCACCTGCAAGTGCTTGGGGCCGTTCTGGTCGGCCGTGATGAAGGGCAGGTTGATCGTCGTCTCCTGCATGGTGGAGAGCTCGACCTTGGCCTTCTCGGCGGCTTCCTTCAGGCGCTGCAGGGCCATCGCGTCCTTGCGAATGTCGATGCCCTCCTTCTTGCGGAACTCCTCGGCCAGGAAGTCGATAACGCGCTGGTCCCAGTCGTCGCCACCCAGGTGGGTGTCGCCGTTGGTCGAGAGTACCTCGAAGACGCCGTCGCCGATGTCGAGGATCGAAACGTCGAACGTGCCACCACCGAGGTCGAAGACCGCGATCTTCTGGTTCTTCTTCTTGTCCATGCCGTAGGCAAGCGCCGCGGCCGTGGGTTCGTTAATAATTCGCTCGACCTTGAGGCCCGCGATTTCACCCGCGTCCTTGGTCGCCTGACGCTGCGCGTCGTTGAAGTAGGCCGGCACGGTGATCACCGCGCGGTCGACCTTCTCGCCCAAGTAGTCCTCTGCGGTTTTTTTGAGGTCTTGCAAAATGAAGGCACTGATCTGCTGGGGCGTGAACTCGCCCTGGTTGACCTTGACCTTCACCACATCGTCGCCTGTGCCGACAAGGGTGTAGGGAACCTTGCTTTCTTCGTCGCCGCCCTTGCCGTAGGCCCCGTCGTTGCCCTTGCCAACTTCCGAGCGGCGGCGCCCCATGAAGCGCTTCACCGAGAAGATGGTGTTCTTGGGGTTGGTCACTTGCTGGTGCTTGGCGGGCTGGCCGACCAATCGCTCGCCCTTGTCAGTGAAGCCGACCACCGAGGGGGTGATGCGGTTGCCCGACGAGTTGATGAGCACCTTGGGCGTGGCACCTTCCATGATGGCGACGCACGAGTTGGTGGTTCCGAGATCGATGCCGATGATTTTTGACATGTGGTGTTCTCCTTCCGAATTGGCCGCTGCGGAGGCGACGGAGTCGTCGTTGCAACTTCCGTGCCAATCGCCAGTAGTCGGATTCCGTACTTCCTTCCCCATCCCGTGGCACAGTCGCCCCGCTTGTGCCTGCCAACCCTCCGAATCTGCAGCAGGCAGGGCCTGCCAGATGCCCGCCGCTGCCGATTTGGCAGAATCCGTTCGAGTATCCCGCTTGAGTGGCCGTCCGGGGTGGCTCGCTTGTGTCGCCCGGCGGTCCCCCGCCGGTCTTCAGCCCTTCCCCCCACGCTTCCGCCCCACTCCCT